>DASQIV010000461.1:0-5447 GCA_035631415.1 Pseudoneobacillus sp.
GCGGTATTAAAAGAAAGATTTGAGGTATAGACAAAAGTATGTCTACAAATCGCATGAGAACCCCATCGATCCAACCACCAAAATAGCCTGCAACAGCTCCAACTACCGTACCAATTGTAATGGATCCTAATACGGAAGCAAAACCTACTAATAATGAGACCCTAGCACCATATAACAATCGTGAAAATAAATCACGTCCATACGTATCGGTCCCAAGTAAATGTTCTAGACTCGGAGGCAGTAATTTATCTATCAAACTTTGCTTTTCAGGAGAATATGGTGAAATAATAGGTGCAAAAATGGCAGCTATGACAATAACTGTTATTATCATTGCAGCTATGACAGCAAATTTGTTTTTTACAAATTTACGAAAAAATATTCTAGTCATGGACTCAGTATGATTACTTACACCATGTATGGAAAGAGTACCTGAGTTTTTTTCTAGACTTGTTTGAGACATATAAACCCCTCTTTTTAATACTCAATTCTTGGATCAAAAATAGCATATAAAATATCTGCAATCAGATTTCCTATTACAACAAATACAGCTGTAATTACAGTTAAGGCCATTACCACTGGATAATCACGCATAAATGCATGATCTATATAGAGTTTACCTAGCCCAGGCCAACTAAATACTGTTTCAACTACAACCGAACCACCGATAAACCCTGGAATCATCAAACCAAACATCGTAATGACAGGAATTAAGCCATTCCTTATTCCATGCTTAACGATGACCCTTCCTTCTGAAAAACCTTTTGCTCTTGCAGTCCGAATAAAATCTTGTTTTATTACATCTAACATACTGGAACGGGTATATCTAGTTAAACCTGCCATATCTGCAGATGCTAATACAAATGCTGGTAAAATCAGGTGATGAATCCTATCCCATATACTAAATGGTGAGTTTAGTGTGGATATCCCACCAGTCGGGAACCACTTCAAATGAACCGCCGTAACCATAATTAATACTAATCCTAGCCAAAATCCAGGGGTTGCTAATCCCACAAAGGAAGTGGTAGATATGGTGTAATCTAGCTTGGTATATGGGCGAGTAGCCGATAAAACTCCAAAAGGGATGGATACCAACATAGCAAACAATGTTGCTACTACCATAAGCAATAAAGTGTTTGGTAAGCGTGCCCAGATTAACTCACTTACTGGCATACCCTTTCGAACCAAAGATTCACCAAAATCCCCTTGTACCATGTTACCAAGCCACTTAATATATTGAACGTGTACGGGATCATCTAATCCATATTCTTCGATAAATTTTTGACGGTCTTCATGACTGATTGTGGGATCCACCATAAGACTTATCGGATCTCCAGGGGCCATTTGCATAATGACAAAGGAAATCACTGTTATACCGAATAGTAAGGGAATGGATGACATAACTCTACGAAAAATGTATGATATCATTACTTTTCTCCCCTATGACAATAATTGTAGGTTTTTAAAACAATGCATTTTTGAAATCCTAGTTGTCTTTAAAGAAACAGGAAGGGAAAAGTACTCCCTCCCTGAAACAAGTATTAGTTTTGTTTTAACCACCACTTATTGATTCCATAGTAAGGCTGTTTTCCATGGAAAATGAACCCTTCTAGATTTTCCGGCATTGCACGATGTTCATTTGGATAGTACATGAAAGTATACGGTTGATCTTCAGCAATTTCCTTGTAAATTTCACCATAAGCTTTTTTATATTCTTCTCTATCTAATATTTGCCTTGCTTCAACCATCAACTTATCTGCTTTATCATTTTTATACCAGATATTGTTTAGACCAGCTTCACTTTGGCTAGAATGGAAAATATCATATTGGTCAGGGAATGTTGATAGAGACCATCCCATTACAACAGCGTCAAAATCCCAGTTTGGAGGATTGATTTGGTCTACTAGTGCACTGAATTCAACAATCTGAGGTTTTGCCTCAATTCCAATCTCTTTTAATTGTTGTTGTACAACAACAACTATAGCTTCACGAGTCTTGTTTCCTTGATTAGTTTTGATTGTGAATTCGAATTTTTTACCATTTTTATCCAATATTCCATCTTTATCTGTATCTTCCCAGCCAGCTTCTTTCAATAATTGTTTCGCCTTCTCTGGATCGTAATCAAATTTAGGTACATCTTCATTATAGGCCCAGCTTAACGGACTCTCTGGAACATGCGCAACCGCTCCATCGCCATCCATGACTTGATCAACTATAGTTTGTCTATCAATCGCCATCGTAAGGGCTTGTCTAACTTTCTTATCTTTAAACATATCTTTTTTCTGATTATATCCTAGGTAGGTATACGCAAGCGCTTGACCATCTACCATTTTAAGTCCTGGAAACTCTTTTACCGTCTTAAAGTCTTGTGGTGGTACTTTTGCGAAAAAGTTAACATCACCTGCTTGGAGTTGTGCAATGGCAGAGTTTGGATCACCAACAATTTTATAAGTTACTGTATCCAAATATGGACGCCCTTCGAAATATTCATCAAAAGCTTCTACTTTTACATATTCCCCTTCTTTCCATTCAACAAATTTGAAGGGACCAGTACCTATAGGATTTTTAGTATTAAATTCGTGAGTTCCCAAATCTTTAATAGGTACATTTTCTAATATGTGCTTTGGTAATATTTCATAACTGCTTAATGTAGTGGACTTAAATGTTGCATCTTTTCTCTTAAGCTTATATTCTACGGTGTAATCATCTAACTTAGTGATTTTCTCTATCATTTCAAAGTTAGAACCTCTCTCGCCAACATAATCCGGGCTAAGTGGAATACTATGGGTAAATACAACGTCATCTGCTGTTAATTCAACACCATCATGAAATTTCACACCTTTTTTAATTTTTACCGTATAGGTAAGACCATCTTCAGATTCTTGTAAATCTTCCGCAAGATCATACTCTTCTTCATACTTTTCATTTGTCTTTAATAGAGCATTAAAAATCAACGCTTGGACATCAGAACTTGACGTATCTGTTGAGTATAAAGAGTTTAATAATGTTGGTGTTGACATTTCAGCAAGAATTAAATCTCCACCTTGCTGAGGTTTACCATCATCTTTACTTTCACCTTTGCTCTCGTTATTAGAGTTCTCTGTATTCTCTTGGGATGTTTCTTTACTTGTACATCCAGCTAAGAAAAGAGAAAATCCAAACATCAAACATAAAATTAATAGACTTGTTTTTCTGAATTTCACTTTTTTTCCCCCTTATAGGTTTATTTTTAAATAAATTATTTTAGTGTTTGAGCATCCCCCCTTCAAAGTTTAGTACCCTAATCATTTTTCTAATTGAATAGATGACATGCAACAAAATGATTAGGTTGAACCTCTCTAAATTCAGGGACAATCTGTTTGCAAGCATCCATTGCAGCAGGGCATCGAGTATGGAATACGCAACCGTTTGGTGGATTTGCAGGGCTTGGAAGTTCTCCGTCTAGGACAATTCTTTCCCTTTTTATGCCTGATGATCTTGGTACAGGTACAGCTGAAAGTAGTGCTTGGGTATAAGGATGTAAAGGATCGCTGTATAGATAATTTTTATCCGCAAGTTCCATCAGTTTCCCTAGGTACATTACTCCTACCCGATCACTTATGTGACGAACAACACTTAAATCATGAGAAATAAAGATATATGTTAAACCAAATTCTTCTTGAAGATCCTGCATCAAGTTTATTATTTGAGCTTGAATAGATACATCTAGAGCAGAAACCGCCTCGTCTGCTAGAATCAGTTCAGGATTCAACGCTAACGCCCTTGCTATGCCAATCCGTTGGCGTTGACCTCCAGAAAACTCATGAGGATATCTATTAATAAACGAAGGGTCAAGACCCACCTTCTCTAATAATTCTCCAACTTTCTGGTTTCTTTCTACTGATGTATATAAATTGTGTGTCTTCAAAGGTTCACTTATAATTGTTTTTAAATTTTTCCTTGGATTCAAAGATGCAAATGGATCTTGAAACACCATTTGAATATCTTTCCTTATGGACTTTCTTAACACGTTTTCTGATAGATTCGTAATATCTTGGCCTTTGAAAAATATTTCCCCTTCAGTCGGATCATAAAGTCGAATCAATGTCCTACCTAATGTTGACTTTCCACACCCGGATTCTCCTACTATCCCGATGGTTTCTCCTTTTTTTACATTTAGACTTACTCCATCTACTGCTTTGATTTGTCCAACCGTTTTTTGCAACAGTCCGGATTTTATTGGAAAATGCTTTTTGACATTTCGTAATTCTAGTAAATATTTTGTTTTTGTATCAAGTACATCATTTTTGAATGTTTTTACATTACTCACTAAATCACCCCCTCATCTTCATATAGAAAGCAACGCACAGAGCGATTAGAATTAATGATTTTTAGTAGAGGTGCCTCAAGATGACACTTTTCAAATGCCTTTGAACAACGTGGGGCAAACCTACAGCCCTTCGGCATATTATGTGGAGCTGGTACATTGCCTTCAATAGATTCTAGTCTGTTAATTTCTCCATCTATTGTCGGAATTGATTTAATCAAACCCTCTGTATACGGGTGGAATGGTTTATGAAATAGATAATCTACAGGAGCAGTCTCAACTACCTGCCCTCCATACATAACAACAACTTTATCAGCAATTTCAGATACAACCCCCAAATCGTGAGTTATAAGAAGAATGGAAGTATCAAATTTACGGCTAAGTTCTTTCATTAAATCTAAGATTTGTGCTTGAATAGTTACATCTAATGCAGTGGTTGGTTCATCTGCGATTAGGAGTTTTGGATTACAACTCATAGCCATCGCAATCATTACCCTTTGTCTCATTCCTCCTGAAAGACGATGCGGATATTCTTCTAATAATTTTTCAGCTCTAGAAAACCCAACTATCCTCAATGCCTCTATTGCCTTTACCTTTGCAGCTTCTTTTGTAACCTTTAAATGGTGAATTAACGTCTCTGTTATTTGTTCACCAATTGTCATTACTGGATTTAAGGAGGTCATAGGTTCCTGAAATATCATAGATATGTCCTTACCTCTAACTTTGCACATTTCTTTTTCAGTTAAAGTCGTTATATCCTGACCATTGAAAAATATATTTCCTTCTACGATTTTTCCAGAAGGACTAGGAACCAAACGCATGATGGAAAGAGAGGTTATACTTTTTCCAGAACCTGATTCTCCGACCAAAGCAACAGTTTCTCCTTTGTTAATAGTTAAATCCACCCCATCTACGGCAGGTATTGCTTGTTTTTTTCTGTAAAAATATGTTTTTAGATCCTTTACTTCAAGTAATATGGACATTTGATCCTACCTTTCAATCAAATTTGTAAAAAGAAACCCTCTATAAACTGACTGTACAGTTTTATAAAAATCCTCCAATTCTTTTTTCTACCATGAGAATAATCTTTACTTCCTGTATAGAGGTTGTGGTTTACATTTTCTGATATTCTCATAACTAGTTC
>DASQIV010000462.1:0-7660 GCA_035631415.1 Pseudoneobacillus sp.
CGATACAACCTAGTTCGGACGCACATCGACAGCAGTGATTTTTCGTTAGGACAATACGCGGCTCTCAATGCTCCTGAGGATAGAGAGTTCAAAACCTTTACATTAGAACGAGATGAAAAGTATATCATCCCTCTTTTAACACAAGCCCAGCAAACAGCAGGTCAATCATTAAGTGTCATGTTATCACCGTGGTCTCCACCAGCCTTTATGAAAACCAATGGCCAAAGAACATTCGGTGGCTCATTAAAACCTGAATACCGTGAGTTCTGGGCCGAGTATATTTGCCATTACATTAAACAGTACCGTGATAAAGGGTTCAACATCGATATGTTAACGATTCAAAATGAGCCAAATGCCACTCAAACCTGGGATTCTTGTTTATATACTGCTGAGCAAGAAAAGGAATTTTTACGAGATTATTTATATCCAGCACTTGTAAAAAACAACTTAAAAGACATTGAGGTTAGCATCTGGGATCACAATAAAGAAAGAATGTTTGAACGGGCATGTACCATTATTGATGATGAGACAGACAAAATGGTTGCTGGGGTTGCCTTCCATTGGTACACAGGTGAACATTTTGATGCGATCCGTCTTGTTCGTGAAAAGTTTCCTAACAAGAAATTGATTTTTACAGAGGGTTGTGTTGAATATAGCCGTTTTAGTGAGGCAGGACAATTAGAAAATGCGCAAATGTATGCGTATGACATCATCGGTAATATCAATGCTGGCATGAACGCGTTTATCGACTGGAACATCCTTTTAAATAAAGAGGGCGGACCTAACCATGTAGGCAACTTCTGTGATGCTCCGATTATGTGTGATACTGACAACGATATTGTACAAGAAAAGCTTTCCTATACATACATCGGACATTTCAGCCGCTATATTGAACCAGGAGCGAAACGTATCGCTTCGACCAAATATACAGAAAAATTGAACGTAGTAGCATTGAAAAATCCAAATGGTTCAATCTGTGTGGTTATGTTGAACCGCTCCACTGAAGACGTACCGGTTGCCTTACGTTTATCTGGGCAAGTAACAGAGTTCTCGGTTCCAGCGATGGCGATTGTAACAGGGATGATTGAGGAAATTTGAGGATAATGTAGTCATAAGAGGAAATCCCCACTATGAAGGTGGGGATTTTTTTAGCTTTTGTTAGAGAATTTATAGGTGTAAGCATTTTAGGGTAGCCGTTTTTTTGATAGGTAAGTATAACTTTTTGGGACTTCGAAAATTGTCTAGCTCCAGCAGGGAAGAAAGCAATTCATTTCTTCCTGCCTAGCCCCTCGAGGTCAAATAACCTCAAGCGTAAGAAGTCAGAGTTCAGACTTCTTACGCTTGAGAACATTTGCTTGTCGGGGCTAATCAAGGCGCTTGCGCTTTTCTAGTGAGACTCATGACCCAAAATTATGCACCCTTATGTAAAATTTGATAGCTTATCATCTTAAATTATCTACCTTACTATTAAATTAAGAAATCACAGCTTAGGTGGTGAAACCATGGATGTCAAAGTTCAACCAACAGAATTACCAGCATCGGAATCCGTTATCGGCACCCATACAAAAAAGGAAAAAAGAAAAAGGTTGTTGAGGAAACTAGCATCTCAGAAGTATTTGCAAGCCATGGCACTGCTCGGAGTCGTTTGGATGTTTGTATTCAATTATATTCCGATGTATGGATTAATTATTGCTTTCAAGGAGTACAGCATTATTAAACCAATATCAGAGGCCCCTTGGGTAGGCTTGATGCAATTTAAAGAATTTATTCATGATGAGTATTTTTGGATTATTTTAAAAAACACTCTAGGTATTAGTTTAATTAAGTTGACTATCGGTTTTCCGTTACCAATTATTTTTGCTCTGATGCTTAATGAATTAACTTCATTGAAGTTTAAAAAAGCCGTACAAACGATCTCTTATTTACCCCACTTTATATCCTGGGTTGTATTAGGTGGAATTTTAACCACCTGGTTAGCAGATATTGGAATGATCAATGATATTTTAATAGGAATGGGTATCATCGATGAAAGAGTGAATTTTTTGGCCGAACCAGATAACTTTTGGGGAATAGTGATTCTCTCTGATATTTGGAAGGAACTTGGTTGGTCAGCGATTATTTATTTAGCTGCAATCGCAGGAGTATCAACGGAATTATATGAATCCGCTACCATTGATGGCGCGAATCGATTCCAAAAAATGTGGCATATCACTTTACCTTCTATCAGACCAACGATCACAATTCTGTTTATCTTAGCTGTAAGTGGAGTTCTCAATTCAAACTTTGATCAAATCTTAATCCTTCGTAATGCTCTTAATGAAAGCGCTAGCAACGTTATTGATATTTATGTGTACCAATTAGGTATTCAAAATGCTAGATATTCTTATGCAACCGCAGTTGGATTACTCAAAGCGATTATCGCGTTTATATTACTGTTATCAGCCAACAAGATCGCTAAAAAAATCAATGGATCTTCATTATTCTAGGGAGGTGGGCAGAGCATGTTTAAGCTTTTTAAACTTAATAGAAGAACAAAAAGTGAGTATATTTTTGATAATATAAACGTTCTCATCATGATCATGGTATGCGCCATCACGATTTATCCAATCTGGTATGTGATCGTGAATTCCCTTAATAATGGTGTTGATGCGATGGGTGGAGGCATCTATTGGTGGCCGCGCGAATTTACTTTTGAAAATTATAAGGCTGTTTTTGCGAATCCAGGGATTTTAACATCGTTTGCTGTCACAGTAACTAAAACGGTTATCGGAACCTTAACACATGTGTTTTTTACTGCTATGGTTGCTTATGCCCTATCACGAAAAGATTTATATGGAAGAAACATTTATATGGTAATAGGCATCATTACAATGTTCTTTAGTGGTGGATTAATTCCGTATTTTTTACTTATTAGAGATTTAGGATTATTCGATAACTTTCTTGTCTATATCATTCCAACCTTATTCAACTTTTTCCATCTCATTATTTTTGTATCTTTCTTTCGAGAATTACCTACTTCTCTAGAAGAGGCAGCAAAAATTGATGGTGCAAATGATTTCATGATTTTTATCAAAGTGATACTTCCGTTATCGATGCCTGTTATCGCAACCATTGCTCTATTCCAAGGAGTTTACCAATGGAACGATTATTTTGCAGGGGTTATATTCGTAAACAATCCTGATTTACAACCGATTCAGACCTATTTATACAAGGTTGTAGCAGAGTCTAGCTCAAATCAAATGATGGCGAATGCGCCAGGGGGAATTACAACGAAAACGGTAACCTCACAATCAATTAAATTAGCAACAATGGTTGTGACTACATTACCAATTATGTTGGTTTACCCATTCTTACAAAAATACTTTGTAAAAGGAATGCTGATTGGGTCTGTAAAAGGGTGATTTAACATTTCTTCTCATGAAGAAATTTAAATATTAAAAGAAATTTAAATACTTAATGGCCATGTTATTTTATAATAGGCTGGGTTAAATGAAACTGTTGATTTCCGCTCTAGGAGCTCGCACCTCCGCTCCAATCAACAGGTGCTAAAATCAACATTGACCACAAACAGTAGCCTATAATAAGTAACCTTTTCTAAAGGTACCGAAATAAATATAACATGGCTTGAAAAAAAGGAGAGAGGGGTCTAGTATGAAAAAGATTATGATGTCAAAAAGTTTTATTTTACTACTTGTCATGTCACTTTTTTTAGCTATTATGTCTGGATGTACTAGTAAGACAAATGAAAACGCTTCCGAGGATAAAGAAGATCCGAAAACACCTGTATCAGCGGATGAGCCTGGTTGGAAATTAGATACATCACCAATTACATTTGATTGGTATGTAAACTTTTCTTGGTATACAGCAAAATGGGGAGATGATCTTGTCTCTAAATATGTAACAGATAAAACGGGTGTATCCGTTAACTTTATTTCCCCAGCCGGAAATGAAGCAGAAAAAATGAACACTATGATTGCCTCTGGTCAATTACCTGATTTTGTGACCATCGGTTGGTGGGAAGATGCGGTTAAGAAAATGATTGAAGGAGAACTTGTTCTTCCATTAAATGAACTAGCTGACAAGTATGACCCTTATTTCTTTAAAGTAACAGATGATTCGAAAATCGAATGGTACAAACAAGAAAATGGTAATACGTATGGTTATCCAAACGCTTCATCATCACCCAAAGATTTTGACCGTTATAAGGACCTTAAACCATCTAACCAAACATTCTTAGTAAGAAAAGATATTTATGAAGCAATTGGAAGTCCTGATATGAGTACACCTGAAGGATTCTTAGGGGCACTTGAAGCAGCTAAGGAGCAATTCCCGGACGTAAATGGGGCACCATTAATTCCATTTGGATTAAATGAATTTACGGATGTTGGGAACACCTCGCTTGAGGGTTATTTACAAAACTTTTTAGCAATACCAATGGAAAAAGACGGAAAGGTTTATGACCGTTCTCAAGATCCAGAATATTTATCATGGTTAAAAACGTTTAGAAAAGCAAACGACAATGGTTTATTAGCAAAAGATATTTTTATTGATAAACGTCCACAAATGGAAGAAAAAATTGCTCAAGGCAGATACTTTGCGATGTTATATCAACGTAGTGATTTAGCAGCACAGCAACAAGCATTATATGCAAAAGATCCTAATTCCATTTATATGGCGGTTGATGGACCAGCAAACTCAAACGGTGATGCACCAACTCTTGCAGGAGACGGCATTGCTGGATGGACCGTTACGTTAATTTCTAAAGATGTTAAAGATAAGGAAAGAGCGATTCGCTTTTTAAGTTACCTAATTAGTGAAGAAGGACAAAAGGACCTTTACTTAGGTAAAGAAGGCGAAACCTATGATGTAGTAGATGGTAAGCCTCAGTTCAAAGCCGAAGTATTAGACCTATTAAACAAAGACCGTGCAGCTTTTGACCAACAATATGGTGCTTCCTATAAATATTGGATGTTAATGGATACGAACATGAATCTTGAATGGGCTCCACCTGCAGCTGAACCTTTCAAACAAATGGAAGATTGGACAAAAGGAAAGACTGTTAGTTTTGCAGCCTTTGACGGTATTAGCCCAACTGGAACTTCTGCAGAAGGTGTGGCGGCTAGTAAAATTGCTCAAGAATGGGGTAAAACATTACCTAAGTTATTATTAGCGAAATCAGATAAAGAGTTCGACAAATTATTCGAAGGATTCTTAAAGAAACGTGATTCATATGGTTATGACAATGTTGAGAAATATCAACAAGCCATGTATGAACAAAATTTAAAGAAGCTTGGTAACTAATACAGTACTTTTAAGGGACTATCCTAAAATTTATTTTAGGGTAGTCTCTATTAGTCGTTATATGACCATTTTGTTAATAAGCTATTATTTATAAATGGAAAAAACTATAATGAAAACATAGTAGAAAGGTAGGTGAGCTATGATGGGGAGATTAGTCAAAAAGCTAAGTAAACTATTACAGTCAGCTAAGATGTTGGTAAATAAATTATCGTTACAAAATAAGCTAGTGGGCTTATACATTCTCATTATTTTGATCCCCATTATGGCCTTTACCCTCATCTATACTAGACAAGTATTTGATAGTGTCTTAAAAGACATAAAAAATAAAAATGAATATTTATTAGAGATTGAAAAAATTCATATTATGAATAATATTGAATCGATGAGAAGAACCGCGCAAATGGTGGTAGCGGATCGTGAATTTATTGATTTTGTTAAAACACGTAATGAAACGAATATTAGTGAATTAATTGATTTTAAGATGAATGAATTTTCTGACGTGACGAAGCTTCAAGTAAATAATCCTACGATTGAACATATACCTCTCTATACCTCTAATCCGTACGTAACGGAAATGTGGCCGATTTTATTTCGTGAAAATCGGATAGTAAACGAACCGTGGCGAGAAGAAGCCATCAAACGCAATGGCATGGAGCTCTGGTGGTTTGACCAGAATAACGATATTCTAGGACGCCTCGTATCCAAAAATAGTTCAAAAATATCTGTTTTACGAGAATTAGATTATCCGAAGGACGAGCATCTCGGTATTATTGAAATTAGTATGTTATTAAACAATTTTTTTCCGAAAATGTTTAGTTCCGTTAATGACGGAAGTTCAGAGTTAATCGTCTTTGACCCGAATATGAACATCATTAGCAGTCCGTATAATACCTTTCTAGAAGATGAAAAAATAAATCTGAAAAAACTAAAAAAGCAATTTGAAAGAAATAAGGAACAAGCTCCCTTTCACTTTTTATTTAACAATCATGGTACGGTTTATATGATTGTTTCTACTTACCTTGAAGGGTTAGATTCCTACATGTTAAATATCATCTCTTTGGAAGACGTTTATAAAGAAACGACTAAGACGAGATATATTGTTATTGCTGGAATTGTTTTATTAGTGGGTATCCTTTCGCTACTAACTTTTTTACTAACTTCGATTCTATTCAAAAAAATGTTCAAGCTTATTGATTCGATGAAAAAGGTAGAAAAAGGTGATTTCTCAGTAGAAGTGGACATTAATGGTCATGGAGAAATCGGTCAGCTGGCTACCCATTATCGTAATATGCTTAATAAGCTTAAAGGACTAATAGCCGATGCGGTCAATAAACAAGCTGCAACAAAAGAAGCGGAATTAAAAGCTCTCAAAACACAAATAGATTCACATTTTCTTTATAATACGTTGGAAAATATTAAAATGATGGCAGAAATAGAAGGGAACTTTTCGATATCTGATGCGGTCACTTCATTGGGAGAAATGATGCGCTATAACCTAAAATGGAAAAACGATATTGTGAGTTGTAATGAGGAGATTGCACATATTCAAAATTATATAGAAATTATGAACCTGCGATTGGATGGCTTACTCTCCTTAGAGGTTGATATTCCACCTCAGCTGTTAGATCAAGAAATTCTAAAAATGTCCCTTCAACCAATCGTAGAAAATGCTGTTATTCATGGAGTAAGACCAAATATTCCCTTCCAGCCAGGAATCATTCTTGTAAAAGCCTATGTAGAGAAGGATACCATCTCTATCCAAATTATCGATAACGGTATTGGTATGTCAGAAGAAAGGTTAAGAAAACTCAATGATTATATAAATCCCGAGTTTGAAGTCCATGAAACCATCAGAAAAGCTGGAAATGGAATTGGTTTAAGAAATGTTAATGAAAGAATTCAATTACGATATGGGAAAGAGTATGGAATGAGTATCACGAGTGAAGAAACAAAGGGTACTATGGTAACCATCACTTTACCACATAAAAACATCAAGGGGGCAAGTTAAATGTATAAGCTCTTGATCGTAGATGATGAAAAGAATATTCGCTTGGGGATACAAGCGATGATTGCAAGGGAATTTAAAAGTATAGTTGAAGTCGAAACCGCAATGGATGGTCTTGAGGCGATTGGAAAATTAAAGGACGTAGATATCCTCATTACAGATATTAAAATGCCGAGGATGGATGGCATACAACTAATTGAACACATTCAACAATCCGAACAGAAGACACCAGCCATGGTGATTTTAAGTGGTTATGATGACTTTGAATTTACAAAAGCTGCTATTAAAAATAAGGTTAAAGATTATTTGCTTAAGCCCGTTAATCGAAATGAACTATACCAAACGGTAACCAAT
>DASQIV010000463.1:0-6256 GCA_035631415.1 Pseudoneobacillus sp.
AGTTAGAATATAATCCTTTGTTATTCTCCATTGAACTTCTGTAAAAGCCCCCATCTCACATAGTTGTTCGGATAATATTGAATCGAAATTTTGTCTTTCAACCATATGAGAAATTTCACTAAATAACCAATCTATCTGATATACCGAGGGTAATTCACCTTCTACTAACTGAAGAGCTAGGTTTTCATCTCCAGGGGCATAAAAAAGTATGGCCAAGCTTTGGTTACCGTCTCTACCTGCACGGCCAATTTCCTGTAAATAGGACTCCATTTGCAATGGCATATGAAAATGAATGACAAATCGAATATCTTCCTTATTAATTCCCATGCCGAATGCACTAGTTGCACAAATATAATTAATTTGACCATTGATAAATTGTTGTTGAATTAATATTCTATCCTCTTGAGTCATTCCGCCATGGTAAGCCATCACTTTTGGGATTCCATTCGTCTTTAGTAACTCAGCCGTTTGTTCAGCCAATTTTTTACTAGAAAAATAGATAATGCCAGGTCCTTGAAGTGTCTGGAGAAGATCAATTAGACTTTGTTGTTTTGTTTTTAAATCATCATAGGTTGAATCTATTTTAAGAGATATGTTTGGGCGATCAACACTCGTTTCAAGAATAGTTGCATTTTTTATATCAAGAATAGAAGTAATATCTCTGATTACTTCGGCGGTTGCTGTGGCTGTCAGAGCCAAGGTCAAAGGAGAACCTAAGCTTTTACGAATATCTCCAAGCTTTTGATAGTCCGTCCGAAAATCATAACCCCATTGAGAAATACAATGTGCTTCATCAACTACAAAAAGCGATAAAGGAATATTCTTAAGTTGATGAAGGATATAGTCAACTTGTAACATTTCAGGTGATATAAAAATATACTTATATTTGTGAAGAGATTGAAAAACAACTCTTTTTTGTTTTGATGTTAAAAAAGAATTAATAGCAATAACGTGCTTATATCCTTTCGCTTTCATTTGCTCCACTTGGTCTTGCATAAGAGACAATAATGGTGAAACGATGAGAATATGCCCATCATGAATATCACCAACAAACTGATAACAAAGGGATTTCCCCGTGCCTGTTGGCAATACTCCTATTGTATCTTTTTTCTCTATTAGTGAAGCAATGACCTCTCTTTGTCCTGGTCTAAAGGATTGAAAACCATATGAAAGATATAATATTTCTTCCAGATTCATAAGTGTTCACCATACCTTGCTAAAACTAGGCGAATTTGAAAGTAGGATACGGTATTGCCCAAATCTTGACGTATCGTCTTCAATTGCCTACTAGACAATTTCCTCATAGAATTTTTAATTAAGTTTTGAGTTTCCAATGCTACAAAAGGTTCTATAGGAAAATTTTGGTCATTCAACGCAATTTCAACAATGTGATCCTCGATCGTATTTGTTTTTAAATTTCTGGCTGCAGCAATTTCTTCTATGGAATAACCCCTAGATAAATATTTATACGTTATAGTGGACGACTGGGTTAAAATGACAGGCTTATGATAATCACTTAGAAGATTTTGTAAGATAGGATATTCAGTTTCATTGGACAAGATTTTCTCAATCATAAAATGGATCACATTTAAAAATTCTAGTTGTAGATAAGAAGGATCTATTTCTAACTCTTCTGCTACTTGAATAGGAGTAAGACCAATATTTTTATAACCAGATAGCCTCATCACTAATACACTTGGGTTAATATCTTTATTAGAAGATAAGCAAATCATTAGCTCATTTAATAATCCCTCTACCAAACTTTCACGACTTAAATGGAGTTGATTCAATGTATTCTTTAACCAATCAACAACTTTTATATCGTTTTGAATTGGAATATATGATGATTCACGGTTAATAAGATTTGAACCGACCTGTACCAATAAGGATAATCTTTTCCAAAAATCATCTTGAATGGAATGATATTTCCACCCATTTAAATATTTCGGTAAGGAAGAATTATTAATAAGAATTTCAGTTCCAATATTAGTGAGTTGGAACCTTTCACTTTCCATTCTTTTAATGAAGTTCCTATTTTCCAACTCACGAAAAGTCTCTTCAAAAAAAGACCTACTTAAATGGGGATATACTTGAAAAAGATTTGTTAATTGAAATAAATGTGCATCTTGAATGGTTTGTGAGGACTTCTTCCCCTTGAGTAAGTGGTATATAGAATAAATGGTTCTTTCTGTATTAATCTTGTTCAACGAAGACAGAATAATTATTGAAAGATCAATTTTCATTGCGATTCTCACCTACCCAACCATACAAGAGATTATTTTTCCTTAAAGCTCGACAAAAACCTACTTTTATTTTACCACGACTAGTTAACATTAGGTGATAGTAAATAACTAAGAAAAGCGCAAGCGCCTTGATTAGCCCCGACAAGCAAATGTTCTCTAGTATAGGAAGTCCGAACTTTGACTTCATATGCTAGAGGTTATTTGACCTCTAGGGGCTAGGCAGGAAGAAATGAAGTACTTTCTTCCCCGCCGGAGCTGGACACTCTTCAAAGTCCAAAAAAGTTATACTTTCTTACCTTATAAAAAGGAAGTCCTATTTTAGAAAACCCTTATATGATAAGCATTCTCAATACATTTCCTATTGAAAAGTTAGCCATTCAGTTTTACAATAGGAATGAGGAATACGTTTCCAAAATGATTTTAAAATATGGAAACGTTTTTTGAGAATCATTGTTTAATTATTGGGAGGTTTTTTATATGGCTAAGTACACGATTGTTGACAAAGAAACTTGTATTGCTTGTGGAGCTTGCGGAGCAGCTGCACCGGACATTTATGATTATGATGATGAAGGTATTGCATTTGTAACACTTGATGATAATGCTGGAATTGTTGAAATCCCAGATGTTTTAGTTGATGACATGATGGACGCTTTCGAAGGATGTCCAACAGATTCTATTAAAGTTGCTGATGAGCCATTCGACGGCAATCCTACTAAATTCGAATAATTTTTATTTTTGTTAAGCTACATACCCCTTCTGTATGAAGGGGTTTTTTATTTAACATCTTTACTTTTCTTAACTCTAGGGATTATAAATAGGATAATAAGTATTAGAAGTAATACTCCAAATACAATCAAGCTAGAATATCTTGTCCAGTAGCCATCTATCTTTCTATTCCATAAATGTAGCGTCGGTTCTTGTATCGGCTCTTCCCGCTCCAAAGCGTATTTTATATGTTCCACTGTATATCCGCCTAATGTCGGTTCTAAACCATACTCTCCATTTTCTAACCATATTTCTATTACGTCATTAACAGCGATATCTACTCTTTTTCCACCAACCCATTGATCAGCTTGCCATGAAGGAATATAAGTATAATAAACATCTAATTCATTAGGTTCATTTGTTGTATTTTTAATAAAGTTCATTACGTCCAATTTCATCTTTCTAATTTGATAAAAGTTTTCTTTTTCCTTTGTCAGATCTTGAAATAGTTCATCGCTCAATACCACTGCTTTCAAATGAATAGGAGATTTTATTTTCATTTCCTTAATCTCAGAAGGTTCTGGTGCAGAAGATACAGTTTGTATCCCTATACAAAAAAATAGAATTATTGAAATAAAAAAAAGCCTTCTAAACCGCATCTTATTCCCCCTTTTAAAAAAACAAACGTAAATTGCAAGAAAAAAGTTACAGTATCTTGATAATAAATTGGTGCACCCAAATAGGAAACCACTATTTATAAAAAATAAATTGACATACTTATTTTAGTTAGTTAGTATTATCAGAATATTACATATTTAAATCGAAGGGGTGATCAGTTTGTTTAGATTATTAGTTGCCGACTCAATTAGTAGAGAAGGATTGCTTCCTTTAATAAAACTAAAGGAGGTGGATATAATTGAATCTAAGGTAGACAACTCTCCTATTCCATTAAGTAAGATTGATGCTCTTCTAGTTAGAAGTGCAACGATTGTCAATGAGGAATTACTTCAGCAGATGCCAAACCTTAGAATTATCGCACGTGCAGGTGTGGGAGTAGACAATATTGATGTCCCTTCAGCTACTCGGAGAGGAATTATTGTAGTGAATGCTCCAGACGGTAACACTATTTCTACTGCTGAACATACCTTTGCCATGATGGCTTCTATGGTAAGAAATATTCCTCAAGCCAACCAATCAGTAAAATCAACTAATTGGGAGAGAAATCACTTCATCGGTAAAGAACTCTATGGAAAAAAACTTGGCATTATAGGATTCGGAAGAATTGGAACAGAAATTGCTAAGCGTGCTAAGGCGTTTGGCATGTCAATATCTGTTTTTGATCCCTTTCTAACTAAAAGCAAGGCTGCTAGTCTTGGTGTCCATTCTATGAATTTAGAATACGTACTTTCACACTCCGATATCATTACCGTTCATACACCCCTAACTGAAGATACCAAATACTTACTGAATAATGATACACTTTCGCTTACTAAGAAAGGCGTTTATTTGATTAACTGTGCAAGAGGTGGAATTATTGAAGAAAACGCATTATTAAATTATCTGGAAAATGGACATATTTCTGGTGTGGCACTCGATGTTTTTGAAAGCGAACCACCTGGAGACCACCCCCTATTTCACCATGAAAATGTAATTGTTACCCCTCATTTAGGTGCATCCACGGAAGAAGCACAATTAAATGTCGCTACACAGGTTGCAACTGAAGTTTGTTTATTCTTTCAAGGTAAACCTGTAAAAAACGCTATTAATTTACCATCCATGTCTAATGAAATTTTTGAAAAGATCAAACCATATCACGCATTAGCAAAAAAAATGGGGCACCTTTTGTCACAGCATGTGAAAGAACCGATTCAAGAAATAAAGATTACTTATTCAGGTATAGTAGCAGACTTAGAAACCACTTATATTACGAAGGCATTGGTATCAGGATTTTTACAAAATCGAATTGCCAATTCCATTAACGAAGTAAATGCCTTTTTAATAGCCAAAGAGCGTGGTATATCTATAGTAGAAAAAATTACGGATCAAACTTTTGGCTACGCTAACTGTTTATGCGTCACCCTTTTAGGAGAAAAAAACGATATTCATTTGAAGGGAACATATATTGAACATTATGGCCCTCGAATTGTCAATCTTAACGGATTTAATATTGACTTTTTACCAGAAGGAAATCTACTTTACATTCAGCATATGGATCGACCAGGTGTAATTGGAAAGGTAGGAAAGATATTAGGTGACCATGGTGTGAATATCGCAACCATGCAGGTAGGACGTAAGGAGCTTGGCGGTGAAGCGATTATGGTGCTTTCCTTCGATGAGCCTTTAAAAAAGGCTGTGACTAGCAAACTCAAATTAATTCAAGATATCATATTCATACAAGTTTTTAATTTATAAATGGATAAAGGCTCTATTCCAACAATTTTGGGAATAGAGCCTTTCATTAATCCAGAGGATATTCTTTTCTTTCACCTTTACTAAATGTCATGATATTTTTATATCCAATCTCTTTAGCTAACTGAATAGCTTGATTATAATCTGCTCCAACATCCTTTGGATAGTGGGCATCAGAGGATAACACGATTGGAATATTTTTGTCATAACACATTTGCAGCAATCTTTTGTCAGGATAGAGTTCCTTTATTGGTTTTCTTAATCCTGCGGTACTAATTTCGACACATGTTTTCGAATTAGCTAAAGCCGTAGTTGCTCGATCATATTGCTCTAATAAAAATTCTTCATCATTAGGAATGTAACGAAAGATTTTTACTAAATCAATATGTCCAATAATGTCAAAAAGATTGGAGTCTGCTAGTGTGACAACCTGATTAAAATACTTTCTATATATTTCAAAAAGATCCCTTTTAGCCCATTCTCCTTGATATTCGATTAAATCAATACCAAAATCATCAATCCAATGAATGGACCCTATCACATAATCAAATGGGTATTTTTCAATAAAGGACTTCATTTCAGCATGCTTTCCTGGAGTATAATCCATCTCTATAGACATTTTAACTTTAAGATTATTATTCCATGCAGATTTAAATAAAGAAAGGTAATCATCCATATCGTAATAACGACGATCATTTACCCATTGATTTTGAAGTATATCAGTTGTTTGATAAAAATGGTATGCGTGTTCAGAAATACCAAACTCTTGTATTTCTTTTTGCTCTGCAGCCTGAATAAACTGCTTAAGATAATCTAATGTTAAAGATCCTTTTTCCAAATGATTATGATAATCAGTTAACATATTCACTGCTCCAGTTTAATTTTTAGGTCATTATACT
>DASQIV010000464.1:0-7245 GCA_035631415.1 Pseudoneobacillus sp.
TTGGAAAGTTATTTTCCCATTATTAACACCAATGAATGCTACAGTTGGGATTTTAACTTGCCTATGGGCTTGGAATGACTTTATGCTTCCTCTTGTTTTATTAAGTGATAGTGATATGGCAACATTGCCACTCGTTCAATATATGTTCCAAGGACAATTTAGTACAGATTATAATTTAGCGTTCGCTTCTTACCTAATGGCACTTGCACCGATGATCATTGTTTATATCTTTGCTCAAAAATGGATTATCAGTGGGGTCACAAAAGGAGCAATAAAATAATAAGTGGGGGACTCTTCCTCCACTTCATTTATTCTGACATTTTATTTTTCAACTAGAATATAGGAGTGATTAGCATGACAAAGCAATGGTGGAAAGAAGCTGTCATCTACCAAATCTACCCTCGTAGTTTCAAGGATTCTAATGGAGACGGTATCGGTGATATCCAGGGTATCATTTCCAAACTAGACTACCTAAAAGAATTAGGGATTGATGTCATTTGGTTATCACCCGTTTATAAATCACCAAATGATGATAATGGTTATGACATTAGTGACTATCGTGACATCATGGATGAATTCGGAACGATGGCTGATTGGGAAAAACTTTTAGAAGAAATGCATAACCGTGGAATCAAACTCATTATGGATTTAGTTGTGAACCATAGTTCTGATGAGCATGGATGGTTCATCGAATCACGTAAGTCTAAGGACAACCCATATCGTGACTATTATATTTGGCGTGAAGGGAAAGACGGCAAGGAACCAAATAATTGGGAATCCGTATTCAGCGGTTCTGCTTGGGAATATGATGAGGCGACTGGTGAATATTTTCTACATCTTTTCAGCAAAAAGCAGCCTGATTTAAACTGGGAAAATCCTAAACTTCGTCAGGAAGTATACGATATGATGAACTTCTGGTTAGATAAGGGAATCGACGGCTTCCGTATGGACGTAATCAACTTTATCTCAAAAGTACCTGGACTTCCAGATGCGCCAAACCCTGAAGGAAAACGTTATGCTCCAGGTGGGGATTATTTTATTAATGGCCCTCGCATCCATGAATTCCTACAAGAAATGAACAAAGAAACTGTTTCTCGCTATGATGTAATGACGGTAGGGGAAATGCCTGGTGCTAATGTGGAGCAAGCACAGCTCTATACGGATGAAAATCGTCATGAAACAAACATGGTCTTCCAATTCGAGCATGTCGATTTAGATTCTGGCCCAGGAGGGAAATGGGATTTACGTCCATTAAAGCTTTCTGATCTTCGCGATAGTTTTACAAAATGGCAAAAAGGGTTAGAAACAGTCGGTTGGAACAGCCTCTACTTAAATAACCATGACCAACCTCGTATGGTATCCCGCTTTGGAAATGATAAAGAATATCGAGTAGAATCTGCTAAGATGCTGGCAACCTTCCTGCATACCCTTAAAGGAACTCCTTACATTTATCAAGGTGAAGAGCTTGGTATGACCAATGTGCGTTTCGACTCTATCGATGATTATCAAGATATTGAAACATTAAACATGTACCGCGAAAAAGTTGTTGAAAACGGTGAAGACCAGCAAAAGGTGATGCAATCCATTTATGTAAAAGGACGCGACAATGCTCGTACTCCTATCCAATGGGATGACAGCGAGCATGCTGGATTTACAACAGGCACTCCTTGGCTAAAAGTAAATCCAAATTATAAAGAAATAAATGCGAAGCAGGCCGTGGCGGACCCGAACTCTGTCTTCCATTATTATAAAAATTTAATTCAACTGCGAAAGCAAAATCCAATCATGGTATACGGATCCTACGATCTGATCCTGCCAAACCATGAACAAATCTATGCTTATGTAAGAAAATATGAAGGACAAACAATGGTAGTGATATTAAACTTCTCTGCTGATCGACCAGTTTTTGAACTTCCGGGTGAGATTCAATTTACGGAAAAACAACTGTTTATCCATAATTATGAAGTGGATGAAACAGCAGCCATCGATCGTATAGAATTAAAGCCATATGAAGCAAGAGTTTATTTATTGAAATAATCCACTTAAAAAGCTATCTCTTTTGTAGAGATAGCTTTTTCATTAGAACTATCATGATGCTGGCCGGATTCATTATGAAAATATAGCATGACAAAAACGAAAAGAAATAGAACAATGAAGCTTACGATTCTATATAACATCATCCTTCCTCCTATACTACTGCTGTAAGGGTATTTTCTTTTTGATTTCTTTGAAGGATATATCCGATTATTGCTAAAAGAAGTCCAATAGCAAGAAAACCTAAATCATAGGCTAATTCATGGGGATCACCTGGCTTAACATGGTGGATTTGTAATAGATGATGGTCTATTATTCCTTCTACCAAATTAAAAATTCCAGCCCCTAGTAAAAAGCCTCCAATTAGAACTCTTAACCCTCTCTTATGTTCCATCGGATTCCCGCCAACCCATAAAACAATGGCTCCAACTACTAGAGTAACGGTTACTGCAAAATGGAAAAGGCCATCACTGACAATTTGTCCTGGACGGTCCGTATTCATAATGACACTATGCCATTGCAATAGCTGATGAAAAATAATCCCATCCAAGGCTCCCATAAATCCAAACCCTAAAATAAAACTTCCATAATAAATCAATTTTCTTTTTGTACTCATAACCATTTTAATATGGCACCTCTTATATAATAAAATTCTGAATAAACTCAGTTTAGCCATAATAATAAGTAGCTAACCCGAATAAGTATTTCCCCGCTTTATAGAGGGTTTTCATTATTACATAAAGAATATTTATTTCTATAAGACTTTCAAAAGGGGATATTGTAATGGGGAAGTTCATTCAAAAAGTTGGACAAATCGGAGTACCTGTCAAAAATATCGAAAGTGCCATTGCTTTTTACAAAGAGAAGTTAGGATTAACGTTGTTATTTAACACAGATCGTCAAGCATTCTTTGAATGCAATGGCCTTAGATTAATGCTTAGTCTTCCTGAAAAGGAAGAGTTCTCGGGAAATAGTTCTGTCATTTATTTTCAAGTAGAAAACTTAAAGGAAAAGTATGAAAACTTATTAGAAAAAGGGGTTACTTTTATCGATGAACCACATATTGTCGGTAAAATGGGCTCGACTGAAATATGGATGGCCTTCTTTAAGGATACAGAAGATAATACTCATGCTTTAATGAGTGAAGTGGAAGCATAAGCTATGATATAATCCCAAGTGATTCATGCACTTGGGATTTCTACTTTATAGGTTCTTGTAAAAGCCAATATCGCTTTTACTTATTCATATTTGCAAGAAAATCGCCAAGAAGATCATCAGCGTCCAATTCCTCATCTTGATCACTTGAGGAATCCTCAGAAGCAGCAAGCTCTTGTTTCGCTTTATTCCAATCAAAGTCCAACATATCATCTTCAAAATGATCGAAATCATGCTTAATATCTTCCTGTTTTGGAGTTTCGTAATGAATATTAGCTTCAACCTCTATGTCCTGTTCCTGTAGATAAAGGGCTTCATCTATATCCAGGGCATTACTATTTAAAGACGCTAACACAGATGTAGCTCGAACAGGGTCTGCTAACAATTGATAGACAATACTTCCTAATAGGGCTTCAGAATGTGAGTGCCTTAACCAATTCCGCTGTTCTTTACTTAACTGCTTTGGAAGGGGAATCGTGATCGTCTCCCTTTCCTTTGCCATAGAATTGCTGACGCCTTCCAATGTAAATTGTGCAATTTTACTAGAAAAGTTTCTTCTCTCTGATTCCTTTAACTTTTGCAATTGCTTAATGATGTGATCAGGGGTATCAGAGGGGAGGCGAAAAGTTATTGCTTGCCCCCTCTGTATTCGAGTCATTCCCTTATCTGCCATGAATTCACCCTATTTCCCTGCTGTTTGTTTCTCTTTCTCTTTTACTTCCGGTTCTTTCGAGTTTTTTCGAACATAATCCGAAATCAATTTATAATAAGCATTGGCCATCATCCAAATGCTTTCTTTCTCATCTTCAAAAAACTCAATATTGTAACCATCTAGACCATTATTTAAAGCTTTGAGATAGTCCTTTAAAACCATGGCTCCACCGCCAACAAAATAACAGATTTCTGATTGCGAATTTTTCTGCCAAACGTTGCGTAAATGACGGTATTGTTTCTTCGCTAATTCTAAAAGAATTCGGTCGGTTATATCATGGACACTTGTCCGGCTGCCCTTCACCATAATATGATTGCGATCATTTTTTCTGGTGATAATTTCGACAACATCTCTACGACTATCTAATTCGATTCCATGTCTCGTTCTGATTTCTTCCCTTATCGCCTCTAATGATTCCGATACTCCTAAGTTAAAACCCTGCGCTTTATCATCATCGACATTGCGATTTTTAATGACAGCAACGTCCGTTGATAATCCGCCAATATCCTGAATAAGGATGCTTTTATCAATTAAATCCCGGTTGATAATATTTAAATCCTGATCCATGACTAAGTTAATATAAGCTGCAAAACCCTCAGGGTAGACCTTTACTTGATCAAACTTAATATTTACCTTTAACCCTTGGTATTTAGGAGTGACGAGAAATTCCACTTGATGGACAGAGCTGAGTAGCTGAGAGCGGTAGCCTACATCCTTACCTTCCTTGACTTCTCGAAGAGGTAAGCCTGTTCCAAGTGTATAATTGGCATCAATCACATTATTTACTTTTTTAAATATGCTGGAATTTTCCTCTCTTACTGCATCTAAGGCTAGCGTAGCAAAAAGCATCACTAATGTTTGATCTTCCTCAGACTTACTGCTACCTGGGTCCAATTCAGAGGCATTATCACTTTTTGTCGCTAAATTCCCAACACGATAAATCACATTGTTTTCTTTTAAAGCAGGGGAATGAACTCTGATATGAATACCATCAATAGGGTCCTTATCATTTAAATCTTCAATTCCAATGACAGGTCTATCCTCTGTATCTCTTGCAATCACATTAGGTATGTACAGTTCATAAGCAGGCTTGCCAAATAGTGCCTTTACACAATCATTTCCTACATCAATTGCCGTAATTCTAGAAGTATTCATCGAATCATCCCTTTCATTATTAAATCTATCATTTTAAAAACAAATCATTTCTATAAAAAATGATCCCTTATTAAAAGGGTATAGAAGGTTAATAGAAGGGTCAATAATGCGAAAGTTGTGTTCAAGAAGCAAACAAATATACGATTTTGTATACATGATTACAAAGTCGTATATATCGCTTTAAGACTGGAAGCGTACAGCTTTGTACACATGAATACGTGATTGTACACATCTTGTTTACATATTGTTTACTTGTATACATTTTTGTAAACCTATTAAAAACATTACTTTACTACCTATTTCCCTCTATTATTTTAGTACTGTTTCTTTAATAGATTTTTTAAAAAAGCAAAAAAGCCGTAGACAACGAAATTCGTCACCTACGGCTTTTATTTATTATTTTTTATAAAATTTGCTTTAAAAATCTTTGAGTTCGTTCATGTTTAGGATTGTTAAATATCTCATTTGGATGACCTTGTTCAATAATATGACCATCTGCCAGCATTACAACACGGTCGGCCACCTCTCGAGCAAATCCCATTTCATGCGTGACGATTACCATCGTCATACCTTCACGAGCTAGATCCTTCATGACCTGTAATACTTCTCCGACTAATTCTGGGTCTAGTGCAGAAGTAGGCTCATCAAAAAGCATTACTTTCGGTTCCATAGCTAAAGCTCTCGCTATTGCAACACGCTGCTTTTGCCCGCCTGATAATTGATCAGGATAGTAGTTTGCTTTATCCTCCAAACCAACTTTTTTCAAAAGGTTCATAGCCTTTTTACTTGCATCAGCCTTCGTTTCTTTCCGTACAAACATAGGTGCTTCCATAATATTCTCTACTACCGTCTTAAGCGGAAACAGGTTGAAATGCTGGAATACCATGCCGACCTTTTCTCTTATCTTGTTTAAATTTGTCTTTGAAGCATCAACTTTTTCAGCATCTATGACAATTTCTCCGCTCTCTGCTACCTCTAAAAAATTCAAGCATCGGAGAAGCGTACTTTTACCTGAACCACTTGCTCCTATTAAAACGACTACTTCTTTTTCCTTTATCTCTAGATCGATATTTTTCAAAACATGTAATGGACCGAAGGATTTTGAAAGATTTTTGATCGTAATCATGCGATTTTAACCTCCTTCGGTTTACTTACATCTAATTTTTTCTCAAGGCGGTTAGCAAACCAAGTAAAAATGAGAACGATAATGAGGTAATATAGTCCAACGACAAAGTATGTCTCAAACGGCATGTAGTTTTCACCCTGTACTGAAAGGGCTGTGTTATATAAATCTGTTACGGAAATATAGGCCACCAGCGAGGAATCCTTTAATCCAATAATAAACTGATTGGCTAACGATGGGACTGCTCGTTTAAGCGCTTGCGGGAAGATGATTCGTCTCATTGCTAGTGAATAAGACATTCCAAGCGATCTTGCTGCCTCCATCTGACCGCGGTCAATCGATTGAACCGCTCCTCTAAAAATTTCAGCGATATAAGCGCCGGTATGGATCCCCAAAGCTAATGCACCCGCTGTAAAGCTATCTAGAGTTACGAAATTAGCCAGTCCATAATATAAGAACATGATCTGAACGATAAGTGGTGTTCCACGAATCACCCCAATATAAATATCCGCAATTCGATTTAATAGTTTGATAGAGGAAATTTTAAACCCAGCAAAAATGATTCCAATCACGGTTGCAAATAAAAGTGAAATTGCCGTAATCGATATCGTCATCCATGAAGCCTGTAAGAAGGCTATTCCATGCTCGGTCAGGATGCCGATTATATTTTGGAAAAAACTCATGATAAAGCCTCCTTAAGAATTGCGCGGAATTAGTTCAATTATTTCTCCATAACGTTGGTATTGAACCATTTCATACTAATTTTTTCATATGTTCCATCATCAATCATGGATTGGATTGCTTCGTTAATTTTATCAGCCAATTCTTTATTACCTTCGTTTACCGCCACACTTACACGGTCTTCATTTAATAATTCACCAACTGCTTTAATTTTTAGACCCTTTTCGTTCTTTGCACTTACACCCACAATTTTATCTGTGATCACCGCATCTAAACGACCTAGAGCTAAATCCTGAAGTGCATTAACGTCTGTTGGATATCCTTTTACATCATCCGATAATTCTTCAGCCATGTCCTTCCATGTACTAGCTTGAATAACACCAAT
>DASQIV010000465.1:0-6162 GCA_035631415.1 Pseudoneobacillus sp.
TATTTATTCAGGCATTTGTTGGAGTGTTTTTATTTAGTATTTTTTTACTATTGGGTTCAAAGTATACAAGTGCAATAGAAAGCGGAATTATTACTAGCTTAACACCCGCCTTGGTCGCTATCGTATCTGTGTTCATATTCAAGGAAAGACTCATTTCAAACCAAATCATTGGCATTGGAATTGCGATAGTCGGTGTGCTATTAATTAGTCTATTTGATTTAACAGGTACCGTATTGTTGACGTTCTATTCCCTGTATGGAAATCTTCTTATTCTACTAGCTGTGATGGGTGAAGCCATTTTTGTAACCTTTGGAAAACTGGTTTCGAAAGAAATTAGTCCACTTCGAGTAAGTACCATTGTAGTCACATTCGGTGCATTACTATTTCTCCCTTTTGCTATTTCAGAAGCACTTGCCTTTGATTTTACTAAAGTAAATGCTAAAGATTTATTTCTTTTAATTTACTCAGCTGTTGCAGTTTCAGTAGTTGCAGTTGTGCTAATCAATCAATCAATCAGCTAAAGTTTTATCAGGGGGCTCAACCGCTGTGTTTACTGCTTTTATGCCAGTAAGTGCAATTTGTGTGTCGTTTTTACTATTAGGCGAAAAAATTTTGTGGTATCACATCTTTGGAACGGCATGTGTGTTATTTAGTATTATGCTAGTTTCCGTTAAAAGAGAAAGCAGCATTGTAAAAATGAGTTAATGAAAAAGAGGTTGATAAAAGAAGTAACTAGGTCTCAGGTCTTACACAAAAATTCGTCTAGTGCCGTATGTGTTGTAAATCATTTCCGATATAGAATAATAATGGAAATTATACAGATTGTGAAAATCCTAAAAAGTTAGAAGAAGGGCGGAAGAGATATTGAGTAAATGGATTAATTTTTCTTTGAGGAATGCAGGAGTCATTTTTATTGCCATGCTTATGGTATTAGCGGGTGGATTTTATTCCGTAAAAACGATGAAAATGGAATCAATGCCAAATGTGGATATTCCTTATCTTATCGTTCAGGTTCCATACGTGGGTGCCACACCGGATCAGGCTTTAAATGATGTTGGTAAACCTCTAGAGGCAGCACTTTCAGGTGTACAAAAATTAAAAAATCTATACATCGAATCGCATAGTAATTATGTATTGTCCATATTAGAGTTTGACATGGATAAGAAAATGGATGAGGCGGAAAAGGATGTTACGACTGCCATTTCTTCTGTCGAAATGCCGGATGGAGCAGGAAAGCCAGTATTAAGTAAGGATGGTCCTTCCGCAGCGCCAGTATTCAGCTTTGCTTTATCGTCAGGAACGGCTAATCGCACCGAATTATCTCAATTTATTAATGACCACATTAAATCAAGCTTATCAACGGTTGATGGGGTAGGAAAAATAAATGTATATGGTGAAGTAGAAAAGCAGCTATCAGTGGAGTTAGATTCTGATGAAATGTTGGAAAAAGGGATCACGTATGATTTAGTGAAGCAATCCATTATGTCACATCATTTTTCCTTCCCTGCTGGTCAAGTTGATTTAAATGGCAAAACCTTAAATGTTCAAGCTGATAATAAACTAAGATCGATTCAAAACTTAAAAGATGTTCAACTTGTTGTTCCCAGTTCAACAGGCATACAAACCTACCAATTGTCTGATATTGCTACCGTAGATTTTAGCACTAAAAAAGAAACCGTTTATACACGTATCAACGAGAAACAAGGTGTTTTAGTAGAAGTAACGGCACAGCCTGGTTCTAATGCTGTTGAAGTCGTTCAACAGATTAAAGAGAAGTTGGATGCTATTAAAATTCCAGCTGAGTATGAGCTCACCAAGTTGTATGATACATCAAAGGATGTTGAAAAGTCCGTCAATAATATGCTTCGCGAGGTCCTCCTTGGAACACTATTTGCAGTAATCGTTACGTTCGTTTTTTTAAGAAATGTGAAGGCAACTATCGTAGCCATATTATCGATTCCACTTTCCATCTTAGCCGCAATGATTACAATGAAATTTTTAGATTACAGCTTAAATATGATGACACTTGCCGGAATAGCGGTGGCAGTGGGCCGTGTTATTGACGACTCCATCGTAGTAATCGAAAACATCTATCGCCGTACGTTAACAAGTACAAAACGCAATGAACGGATGGTTTTGTCGGCAGCAAAAGAAGTGGGTGGAGCTGTTATGTCCTCCACACTTACAACAATGGCTGTTTTTGGTCCCTTATCGTTTGTACCGGGGATCATTGGGAAATTCTTTGCACCATTTGGTATTACAGTACTTGTAGCACTCGCTTTTTCATTAATTGTTTCGTTAACGGTCGTACCATTATTAGCGAAACTATTCTTATTAAAAATGAAACACAAAGAACCGAAGGAAAACTTTATACAAAAAGCGTATAAAGGAGCATTATCTTGGGCGCTTCGCCGTCGTGCGGTTACGATTATTATAGCGGTTGTCGTATTTGCGGGCTCCCTGACGTTAGTTCCTTTGATTCCAAAAAACTTTTTACCAGAAGAAAAAGCAGTATCCTATCGATTATCGGCAGAACTGCCGGTTGGAACCTCCCTTGATAAAGCAGATATCCTGGCAAAGGACTTAGAAAATTTAGTGAGCAACCAAGAAAAGGTTAAAAACGTCCAAACCATTGTGAATGGAGAAAATGTTCGTTTATCCATTAATCTAAAGGAAGATACCACAACAGAAGAAGGCAAAGCCTTTGAGAAGGATACAAGAGAAGCTTTAAAAGGCTTTGAGAACCAGGCAGAAATCGCTTTATCTCCTATTGGAATAGCGGGCGGAGGCGGCGGTTTTACGCTTATTGTCGAAGGCGGAAATGCAAAAGACTTAGAAATGGCAGGAAACATGATTGTTAAGGCCATTGAAGATATTGAAGGCTTAACCAATGTAAAAACGAATTTATCTGGTGTAAAACCGCAATTAAATATTGAAGTAGACGATCAAAAAGCAGCAGAGTTAGGTTTAAATCCTATTATGGTGTCTGCTTTTATCAAAAACCTCATTTCCGGTGAGAATATCTCAAATATTCAAGTAGATGAGCAAACAACGGCTTTAACTTTGTCGGTGAAAACAGATGAACTTTCATCCACAAACACGATTCTAGATCAATCGATGACCAATATGTTAGGTAATCAAGTAAAACTTTCAGAAGTGGCATCCTTAACCGAAAAGCCGGGGCCAACTGGTTTATATCGCTTAAATCAGCAAGAATATGTTGAAGTAACAGGCCGATTTGTGACCGATAATGTATCTGGTGTACAGGATGAAGTGACAAAGCAAATTGACTCTTTGGAACTGCCAGACGGAGTTAAAACACGTTCGGAAGGTCAGGCAGCGGCCATGAGTGAAGGCTTTAAGAACATGACGATTGCAATGGGAATTGCAGTTGTACTGGTGTTCATCGTAATGCTCGTCACCTTTGGAAATATGACAGCTCCTATCGCTATTCTATCCTCCTTACCGTTCTTATTTACAGGAGGTTTACTAGGACTCTATATAACAAAACAAGCGTTAGGAATGCCGGCATTGGTTGGATTCCTGATGTTAATCGGTATCGTCGTTACAAATGCCATCGTCTTAATGGATCGTGTCATGCAAAATGAAAAGAGCGGAATGGAATTAACCGCTTCCCTCATTGAAGCAGGCGCAACACGTATTCGTCCAATCTTGATGACAGCATTAGCAACCATTGGAGCGTTATTGCCTCTAGCCCTTTCATCAGAAGGTGGCTTAATCTCACGCTCTTTAGCGATAGTCGTCATCACAGGTTTGTTAACATCGACCTTATTAACACTCGTTATCGTACCGACGATTTACCATATTTTAAAATCAATGAAAAAACGGTCTAGTAAAAAATTAGACGTTAAGCTAGAAAAATTAGAATCAGCTTCTTAATAAGATAATAAACTTACTAAAGAATTGGCACTAGAATCCGCTCTGGAAAATTTATCATTTTTCGACAGAAGACTCCCACCTCAAGGAATGTGAAGGGTATAGCCCAATGAGTAGGTGGGAGATGAATGTCGGTTGGCGATAGCCAAAAAATATCTGACTATGATAGGGTGCTAAGTGGTGGGTAGTTCAATTGAGTACACATAAGAAACATCTATTTTTAAAATTATTTTTTACTACCTAAAATACTATTGGTCTTTCATTAAATAAAGAAGAAACAATCAGTATCTGCCGAATCGAACAGGAATTAATAAACAATGCAATTAAGCACATTCCGTCATTTCTTACTAGGATAATAAACCACTACTGGTGGTTTATTTTTTTGCACGAAAATATATTCGAGGATATCTTTTTACTTTATTACAAACGTTCATGAATTTGCGGAAGACATCAAAATATTTGCGGGAATGATGCGGATCCTTTGCGGATTTCAGTAAGCTATTAGGCTGTATGATAAATACATACCAAATGAATTCCTTTCATTACCGGTGGATTTTTCAGAAGGACTGTCCGTGGAAAGGCGAGCGCCTGGAGCGGAAAATCAACAGGTAGTTTAGCAGTAAGAAAAAATGAACCGTCAATGAGAAAAAACATTTAAAAAATTCAAGGAGTGACAAATATGAGGAAATGGGCTATAGCAGGAATGCTCTATGTTACGGTAGTAATCTTTGGTTTTCAGGCATATGACAAATGGATCGCCGATAAGGATCAAGTGACTCAGGCTGGTATGGGGGATATGAATGAAACGGGGAGTACAGATCACGGGAACGAGAATACAGAATCAAGTGGTCATGAGGAAGCATCATCTGACGGTCACGAAGGAGATGGGGCTGAAGGAAGCCATGGACATGAAAGTGATAATTCACACAGTGAAGGTAGTCAAGTGAATGCGTTTGTTTTCAATGATAAGAACCATATTAAAATTTTTCTAAAAGATAAAGCTGGAAATCCAGTTGACGATCTGGAAGTCAATCATGAGAAGGTTTTCCATTTGATTATCGTAGATGAACAGCTACAGAAGTATTATCATGTACATCCGGAAAAAACAGATAAGGGGGAGTTTACCATTGCTAATTCCCTTCCTGATGGTTATTACAAAGCATTTGTTGATATTAAACCTAAAAACTTTACTTACGAAGTAGAACCTGTTCCATTTGTGGTCGGCAATCCTATATCCGACAGTCACGGTCATGTATTAGTGCCAGATACGATTTTTAGCAAAACAGTAGACGGGGAAAATGTAAAACTCAGTGTTAGTACATTTAAGGCGAATGAAACGGTACAGCTTTCATTCGAATTGGATCAAACTAATTTAACTCCATATCTAGGTGCGATGGGCCATGTCGTCATACTAGATGAATATGGCAAGAAGTTTCTTCATGTACATCCAACAAATGAAACGGAACCCATTTTTGAAACAAAGTTTTCCAAACCCGGTATCTATAAAATTTGGGGTGAATTTCTACAAAATGGAAAGGTCAGAGCGTTCCCATTTGTTATAAAAGTGACGGAATAGGTTTTGGTTGAGATGAATGTTGCCAGGGCTGAGAGAAAAGAAGACATTTATAAAAAAAGGGGAATGATATTCATGCGAAAATACGATGTGATCATTGTGGGAGGTGGGCAGGCTGGTCTATCACTGGGTTATTATTTGAAAAAGTCAGCTCTGACATTTCTTATTCTGGATAAAGGTAACGAAGTAGGAGAAATGTGGAAAGAGCGATATGATTCACTGACACTGTTTACTCCTGATTTCTACAGTTCACTACCAGGTTTAACGTTCACTGGTTCTCGTAATTCTTATCCAACCAAAGACGAAGTAGCGAATTACCTGAAATCATATGCAGAGCGTTTCGCGATTCCCATACAACATAATACAGAAGTACAAAAACTATCCCAGACGAGTGACGGATTTAAAATTATTACCAACAAAGGAGAAGTTCTTGCACAAAAGGTAGTGGTTGCAACAGGTCCTTTTCAAAAGCCAATGATCCCAGAATTCTCACAAGCTCTTTCAAGTGATGTGTTACAGCTTCATTCTTCCGAGTACAAGAACCCAAAGCAGCTAAAAGAAGGCTCAGTTCTGGTAATAGGAGGAGGAAACTCAGGTGCCCAAATTTCCGTAGAGCTATCAAAAGAGAGAAAGGTATATCTCTCGGTTGGGCATAAATTAAAACTCATCCCCTTAGATGTGGGAAAGAAAAG
>DASQIV010000466.1:0-5110 GCA_035631415.1 Pseudoneobacillus sp.
GAAAGTGTGGGCTTCGGACCGCTTGAAACATTATTAAAGGATGACGATATTACTGAAATATTGGTAAACGGCCCAAAGGAAGTATTTATTGAAAGAAGAGGACGTTTGGAACAATCAGATATTACCTTTCGAGATGAAGCACACGTAAGACATATCATTGATCGGGTCGTAGCTCCCCTTGGTAGAAGAGTAGATGAAAGCTCTCCAATGGTTGATGCACGTTTACCAGACGGGAGTCGTGTGAATGCAGTTATACCCCCTATTAGTCTTAATGGTACGTTAATTTCCATTCGTAAATTTCGAAAGACTCCATTTGAGATGAATCATCTTGTTGAGTTTGAGTCATTAAATAAAAATATGTCGTTATTTTTAGAAGCAATTGTGGAAGCGAAGTTAAGTATTTTGATTTCCGGGGGGACGGGGAGTGGAAAAACCACTTTACTAAATGCAGTGGCGAAGGCCATCCCAATTCATGAGAGGGTCATTACCATTGAGGATTCCGCAGAATTAAGATTGAATCGCTCTAGCGTTGTCGGGATGGAAGCAAGACCACCAAATGTAGAAGGTCAAGGAGAAGTCACAATTCGACAATTGGTAAAGAATGCACTCCGTATGCGTCCTGACAGAATTATCGTTGGAGAGGTACGTGGTGCCGAGGCATTTGATATGCTGCAAGCCATGAATACGGGACATGAAGGGTCATTAACAACGGTTCATGCCAATACACCTTCGGATGCCATTAATCGACTAGAGGGAATGGTCGTTATGGCTGGGATGGATTTACCTCCCCATATTATCAGAGAATATATCGTTGGAGCTCTTGATTTTATTATCCAAGCTGAAAGGCTAAGTGATGGGAGCCGTAAAATTATGTATATCTCGGAAGTCTACGTGAATGAGCAAGGAAAGATGGAAATCCAAGATATATTTCGCTTTAAACGAACCGGGTTAGGAGCTAATGGAAAAGTAATTGGCTATTTTACTCCAACTGGAATTAGACCAAGATGTCTACAAAGATTAAAGATCTTTGGAATCGATTTAAATGATTCAATCTTTGACCCAAAGGAGGGATTTCAAGATGAATCTAACCGTCTCTATTCTGTATAGTTTCGCCATTTTGGCATTTGTATGGGGCGCCTATTTTTTTCTGGGATACCGGAATCTGAAAAAGGAATGGAAAGAACGGGTAAGAGAGTGGTATCCAGAAGAAAAAAGAACTAGTTTTATCAGTGTTTTGGGAAATCGTTTCGACCAATCGTCAACGGCAAAGCCTTTGGAAAATAAATTACAAAATGCCAATTTAGCATTGCTACCTTCCGAATATTTAGGAATCCATTTATTAGGCTTCCTAGTCTTATATGTATTGTTTTTTAATATTTTTCATATTCCTGTTCGAATTAGTATTTTATTACCGTTACTAAACCTCATTTGTTCTCATTACCTATTATTCTATTTTCGCAAAAACAAATATGAGGAGCGTTTCAATGAACAATTAGCAGAAATTTGCCGCCTTCTGGGTAATGCAGCTCGGTCAGGACTGACAATAAACCAAGGGATTGAAATGGTGGCCCGTGAAATTCAGGCACCGGCAGGGACCGAGTTTAAACGGATAGCTAATGAATTGAAACTTGGTGTACCGCTTGAAATTGCACTCAGGTCTGTTCAAGAAAGAAATAAATCAAGGGAATTTCAATTATTTATTGCGACCATCTTGATTCAAAAGAAAACAGGTGGTAACTTGGCAGCCACATTAGAGACCATGTCAATTACGTTAGAAGATCGAAAAATTTTAAACCAGACGATAAAAACGATGACATCCGAACAACGTTATATTTCACTAGTGGTACCTGCATTACCTATTTTCATTCTTTTAGTGATGAATAATATCATCGAAGGGTTTACAGATTCGCTTTGGACCGGACCCGGAATGATTATTCTCATTCTCTTTATCACTGGTTTAATTTTATCTTTTATTCTGATTCGAAAAATAACCAACATAAAGGTGTAGACAATGGATGCATTTATTATTTTAATGATCATTGCTTTTTGGTTTACCTTTGCGATTGCGATAAGGCATTATTCTGTTTTCCTCAAAGGAAAGAGACAATTGTTGGAGCATATATCGGATGTGACCCATACCGATGCCTTCGAGCGGAAGGAAAAAAAGAAAAACAGGCGAGCACTCTTGATTCAAAGGATCACGAAGTATGCAGATGAATTCTCAGACTTGGGGCAAAGAATTAATTTTTTTAGTGAAAATCATGATGTCGACAATTGGCTAAGAAAATCAGGAAATCCCTATCAAATTTCTGTTGAACGATTTCAGGGGATTAAAATTTTCTTACTGATTTTAGGCTTTTTTTCTGGGGTATTTGTATTCTTTATGGGGCTACTGCCATTTTCGCAATTCGCACTTATTTTTAATCCTGTACTCGGTTACTTTTTACCGATTCTTATCGTTCGAAATCAGGCGAAGAAAAGGCAAATGGCGTTAAGAAAGGACTTACCAGATTTCCTAGACACGATTAGTACCAGCTTACAAGCTGGAGTGAGTATGGATCAGGCGCTTAGAGAGGTGATTCGTTTTTTCGATGGACCTTTAAGAGAAGAATTCTCTCGATTTAATCATGAAATTGATTTAGGAGTGCCTAGAGATGTGGCATACCGTAGTCTTTTAAAGCGAAATGATAACCCAGAGTTTCAGAGTTTAATAAAATCATTGATTCAAGGCTTAAAACTCGGGGTACCGATCGCAACAACGTTTAAAATCCAAGCAGAAGATTTACGAAAGCTAAGAGAAGAACAAATAAAGGAGATAGCTGCAAAGGCTTCTCCTAAAGTAACACTAGTAACAACGTTTATCGTTGCACCTGTATCCATTCTAATGATTGCAGGGTTAATGCTACTAAACTTGATATATGGAGATAATAGTTTATTTGATTTACTAAACAATTAATTAAATGGAGGTTTAACAATGAAAACATTAACAAAATGGTATGTAAAGATGACAAATAAGGTAAATCAACTAGTTAATAACGAAAGAGGCTCTCAAACACTAGAATGGATTGGGATTGCAGCGGTAGTAGTCATCTGTGTTGGATTAGTTTCAACGGCTTTTTCTGGCGATACCGAATTTGGAAAAAAAGTTCTAGATAAATTTAAAGGTTTTATTGATAAAATCGGGGGCTAATATGAACCCAAATAGGAGAGGTTTTCTTTGAAAAAAATTTGGTTTTTCCTGATAGCTGCGATTGTAATGATAAGTAGTGGCTGTTCGGATAAAGATTCCACTCAACAAAAGAACAAAGAACCGAAGCAAGAGGATTTAGTTAAGCCCAACAAAGATGAGGATCAAGATGTCGAGGAAGTCAGTGGGATAGATAATAGCCTTTTTGTAGATTTACCAATTGTACCGGAAAACACGGCGGATTTGGTTTTGCAAAGCCCAGGAAAATTCGCGGATAAAGAAGTTCTATCAGATGAAATGGAATCTATAGTTATTGAAGAAATAAAGGATTTACCACCATTACAAAAGGATGCAACTGAGGAAGATATTAAACAGTATTTTCAGTATGCTTACTCCTTAATTGCGACTGATTTTGCTGATCCGAACGATTTAATTGGTAAATGGGAATTCTCTTTATCTGGAGATCCTAATCTGCCTAATTCTCAGTTTCAATTTAAAGAGAATTATAATATTGAAATTATCTTAGATGCGAGTGGCAGTATGAGGGAAAAGGTGGATGGAAAGACAAGAATGGAGCTGGCGAAAGAAGCGATAAAAAGCTTTTTAGCAAGTGTTCCGGATGAGGCTAATGTATCCTTACGTGTTTATGGACATAAAGGCTCTGGTTCTGATGCAGATAAAGCATTGTCTTGTTCAAAGATAGAACAGGTTTATGGTTTTGGAAAGTATGATGAAAAGTCTTTTGCCAATGCATTAAATCAATTTAATCCTAGTGGTTGGACCCCTGTTGCAGCTTCTTTAGAATCCTCTAAACAAGCTTTTCAATCATATGATGCAAAAACAAATACGAATCTAATTTATTTAGTTTCGGATGGTATTGAAACCTGCGATGGTGACCCAGTAGCGGTGGCCAAATCCTTTGCTGATTCCAATATATCACCAATTATTAACGTCATAGGTTTTGATGCAGATTCGCAAACTCAAAAACAATTAAAACAAGTGGCAGAGAGTGCAAATGGTATCTATTCTACTGTTACGAGCAAGGACCAGTTAGCAGCTGAATTTGAACGAGCAAAAAAGGTATTAGAGCGATGGGAAGAATGGAAAAAAGACAGCTTATCTGAAGTAGACGTACAACAGGTTGATCATAATTTTGAAATATTAGCTTTTATGAATGATTGGCGTTCGAAAGCACAAAGACAATTCTTAAACATTAATTCTCTATTAACCATTTTATATAACGAAGAAAAAATAGATATTCATCAAAAAGACCAGCTTTGGGAGCTATCGAACCAAATGGATGAATTAATGAAACAAGCTGGAAATGAAATAGAATCCGATTTAAAAGATCTGAATCTACAAAAGGTCAATGAGTTAAAACAACTAATTAAAGAAAAATATGAATCTCATACACAATAGTCATCACCGATAAAAGTAATCTTTAGAAAGAGAGGAAAAGACCGGTGAAAAGACGTAAAATAGCAGCAAAGCTATTCGTGATGATTGCCATCTTCATCGTCCTTTTCCAATCATTTTCGATTCCCATTCTTGCATCCGTAAAACCGTGGACAGGAAATCCATGGACTGGAGATCCTTGGTCTGGGAGTTCGTGGAACGGATCTGACCTTAAATGGGAAGGGACTCCGTGGACAGGAAACTCATGGAACGGAAATGGTGTTAATGGTGGCAATGGATGGCAGGGGGAAGGAACGGAAGGGAGCAACGGTTGGCAAGGTTCACCGAGTAAAGGAGAAAACCCTTGGTCGGGTAACCAATGGTCCAATTCTCCTTGGTACTTAGATCCATGGCAGAATCCTGGATGGTATTCAGATGGATTTAGTGGAGATCCTACCAATCCAAGGACATCATCACCTGTCAAAGTCGATCCCAATGTCCCTGTTATGAAGCCTGTAGACCCTTCTC
>DASQIV010000467.1:0-3517 GCA_035631415.1 Pseudoneobacillus sp.
AGGGACCCCTGATTGGAAGGGTGTAAAAATCCATTTATTTAAGGATAGCTTGTATTTAGTAGACACTGAAATTACCAAGACGGAACAAATATTAGAAACAGATCGCCCATTTATTCAATTTAAAAGTGATTCGAATTATTATCAAGAAATTCAAGATTGGTGGCACAGAAGATTCCAATCTACTCCGAAGCGTACAGTTGTAGTCGATCAAATCGAAACGTGTAAACAGATGACTTTTAATGGAATAGGGTATGCGATTTTACCAGCAATAACGTTAAATGGGGCAGAAAAAAATATCTTTAAAATCCCCTTAATCGATGAGGATGGAGAGCCATTAAGCCGAGATACATGGCTATTAGGCTATGAGTCGGCGTTTGAATTAAAACAAGTAAATGCATTCGTAGAACTTATTCAAGAATTTATAAATAAAGAAGGAAAATAAGCTAGAAGATTTATACTTGTCTTCAATACTGTTGTTTGTTAAAGTATGACTTAGTAAAAGTAAATACCTTCAAGGGGGATATTAAATTGAAAATGATGGATGCAAACGAAATCATCTCTTTTATTCAAAATAGTAAAAAAGCTACACCTGTTAAAGTATACATAAAAGGTAATTTAGAAAATATTGATTTTGGTACTGAGTCTAAAACATTCTTAACAGGAAATACTGGAGTAGTTTTTGGAGAATGGTCTGAAATTAGTGCAGCTCTTAACGCCAATAAAGAACAAATTGAAGACTTTGTTGTGGAAAATGATAGACGTAATTCAGCTATTCCGTTACTAGATACGAAAAATATTAAAGCTAGAATTGAACCAGGTGCAATCATTCGCGATCAAGTTGAGATTGGTGATAATGCCGTTATTATGATGGGAGCTTCCATTAATATCGGAGCTGTTATCGGTGAAGGTACAATGATTGATATGAATGTCGTACTTGGTGGACGTGCAACCGTAGGAAAGAATTGTCATATTGGTGCAGGTACTGTTTTAGCAGGTGTTATTGAGCCACCTTCTGCAAAGCCTGTAGTTGTGGAAGATGATGTCGTAATTGGTGCAAATGCAGTTGTTCTTGAGGGTGTTACAGTTGGTAAAGGGGCTGTTGTAGCTGCTGGTGCAGTTGTTATTGATGATGTTCCGCCGAATACAGTAGTTGCTGGTACACCTGCTCGTGTTATTAAACAAATCGATGAAAAAACAAAATCTAAAACTGAAATTAAACAAGAGTTACGTCAGCTATAAGATGAAAAAGCGTGGAAACGATATTCCACGCTTTCTTTCTAATTATTTTCAAAGAAGGTAATATTTAAAGATTTTCATATAGGGGGATTCGTTGGTGAGTACGTTTGTAAACATTCGTAGAGATTTACATCAAATTCCAGAGTTAGGCTTTCAAGAATTTAAAACTCAAGCTTATTTATTAAATTATCTTTCTACCTTACCAGAGAATCGTTTTACGATTAAAAAGTGGGAAACGGGATTGTTTGTTAAGGTTCACGGACTTAATCCTCGTAGAACAATTGGATATCGAGCAGATATAGATGGTTTACCTATTACGGAAGAAACTGAATTAACATTTAAATCCATTCATGAAGGTCGAATGCATGCTTGTGGGCATGATTTTCATATGAGTATCGCTTTAGGGGTCCTCACACATATCGTTGAAAATCCTATTCAGGATGATTTATTATTTATTTTTCAGCCTGCTGAAGAAGGTCCTGGTGGGGCTGAACCTATGCTAAATTCAGATATCATGAAAGATTGGAAGCCAGATATGATTATGGCTTTACATATTGCTCCTGAATATCCAGTTGGTACCATTGCAGTTAAAGAAGGCCTATTATTTGCAAATACTTCTGAACTTTTTATTGATTTAAAAGGAAAAGGTGGTCATGCTGCGTACCCACACCAGACAAATGATATGGTTATTGCAGCTTGTGCACTTGTTGGACAATTACAAACTGTTATATCCAGAAATGTGGATCCATTGGATAGTGCAGTCATTACTATAGGGAAAATTACAGGTGGTACGGTACAAAATATTATAGCTGAGCGCGCTAGATTAGAAGGTACAATTCGAACACTTTCTCCTGAGTCAATGAAAAAAGTGAAACAACGAGTAGAAGCGCTAGTGAAGGGTATTGAAATTGGGTTTCAGTGTGAAGCTAACATTGATTTTGGATGCATGTACCATCAAGTCTATAATCACGAAACTGAAACAAGAGAATTTATGAATTTTATACAAACAAGCGAAATGATGAATCTCATTGAATGTAAAGAAGCAATGACAGGAGAAGACTTTGGTTATATGCTTAAGGAGATTCCTGGTTTTATGTTTTGGTTAGGAGTAGCTTCCGATTATGGATTACACCATTCAAAACTGAGCCCTAATGAACAAGCTATTGAAAAGGCTATTCATTTTATTACGGATTACTTAGTATTTCTAAATAAGAACTAGAAAAGCAGAATATTTTATTGTTATTAAAAAAAGTGATAAACTAGAATTGTACTTGGAAATTTTACCATAAAAATGCCTACATTCATTTTTGTTTAAAATTTCTTTAAAACGGGCAAACCATGTAAGGGGATTTTACTATTTTAGTTAATAATAAGTGTTTAATTAAAATTATTATCATTTAATATTGACTCAAAAGTATATTTCTACTATAATTAAAAATGTCAAAGAACAACAAATGAGATTACATAATAACTCATTAATTTAAATTATATTTGGAGGGATTAGACATGCCAGAACGTATGGTAGGTAAACAAGCACCGCGTTTCGAAATGGACGCAGTTTTAGCTAACAAGGAATTTGGAAAGGTTAGCCTTGAAGAAAATATGAAAAACGGTAAGTGGACTGTTCTTTTCTTCTATCCAATGGATTTCACTTTCGTTTGCCCAACTGAAATTACTGCTCTTTCAGATCGTTACGATGAGTTTGAAGATTTAGATGCAGAAGTAGTTGGTGTTTCTACTGATACTATCCACACTCACTTAGCATGGATTAACACAGACCGTAAAAATAACGGACTTGGTAATTTAAATTATGCTTTAGCTGCAGATACAAACCACACTATTTCTCGTGAATATGGTGTTTTGATTGAAGAAGAGGGAATTGCACTTCGTGGATTATTTATCATTAGCCCTGAAGGCGAATTAATGTATTCTGTTGTTAACCATAATAACATTGGTCGTGACGTGGATGAGACATTACGTGTACTTCAAGCTCTTCAAACTGGTGGATTATGTCCAGCGAACTGGAAGCCAGGACAAGCAACATTATAATTTTTTCTTCTTTTAGACCTAACTCCTTTTAGTTAGGTCTTTTTAAAACCAAAGTAGGCAGTGCTTTAGACAGATGGATATCTGATTCTTTATGTGGGAGGAGCAATATATCATGAAACTACGTGAACCAATGCCAGAATTAACGGGTGCAACTGAATGGTTAAATGGAGAAGTAACAAGAGATCAATTAGTAGGAACTAAGCCAACCTTAATACACTTCTGGTCAGTCAGC
>DASQIV010000468.1:0-3424 GCA_035631415.1 Pseudoneobacillus sp.
GGTTCATCACCTAAAATATACCCACCATATGCACCACGAATACTTTTGACAAGTCCAGCATTACGTAAAGGGGCAATTAATTGCTCTAAATAATGCTCTGATAAATCATTTGCTTGTGCTATCGTTTTTAAGGAAATCGGACCATCTCCATATTTTTTGGCTAATTCTATCATAATAGTTAATCCGTAACGTCCTTTAGTAGAAATTTTCATGAACTGACACCTCTTTTAATCTTTGTATTTTCAGTTTCTAACATTTCCATTTTTACAGTTGGTTTTAATTTTTCTAATAGATAATTAGAAAAGGCTGTACATTGCGGCATTGCATATCCAAAAATAGGGCCAATTAATAAGCTGAGTAAAAAGGTTCCTATTGAAACAGGTCCACCTAATATCCAGCCGATTATTAGGACCATTATTTCCATTCCCACGCGTATATTTCTAACCTTCCAACCCGTTCGATTAGTTAAGGCAAGCATAAGGCTATCCCTTGGACCTGCACCAAGATTAGCCGATATGTATAAACCCATACCATAACACATAATAACTAACCCAAATAAAAACATGATTCCCTTTCCAAGTAAGTAATTCGGTGTTTGAATAAAGGGAAGTAAAAGATACATATCGATAAAAATGCCTACTGTGAGCATATTTAAAAAAGCACCTACTTGAGGAGGCTTCTTTGTTAGTAATGCCGTTACTCCTAAAATAACAAAACCAACGATAATAGACCAACTTCCAATCGTTAATCCTAATTGATAAAACAATCCTACATGTAGAACATCCCAAGGGGTTGCTCCTAGATTAGCTTTAAGTATTAATACAATTCCTAAAGCCATGATCAATAACCCGAAAAAGAAGATGAAAGATCTGGGAATAATTTGTTTCTCTTTAATTGTCTTCATATACGTAATCCCCCATATAACCATGTGGTAACGACTACTTTATCTTTAAATCCCAAATCCTCAGTAAAAAGGTTGGCATTAGCCATTATAGCACATAATGACCTTAAAATATGCATTTCGGGTTTCTTCATGTTATCTTATAAGAAAAGCTTAATTTAGGTGATTATCATGCAAAAACCTCTTGCCTTTCGTATGAGGCCAAGAAAAATAGAAGAAGTAATTGGTCAGCAGCATCTTGTTGGTGAAGGAAAAATTATTCATCGAATGGTTGATGCAAAACAACTAACTTCGATGATTCTATATGGCCCACCTGGTATTGGTAAAACTTCCATTGCCAGTGCCATTGCGGGCAGCACGAAATATGCCTTTCGAACTCTTAATGCGGTTTCAAATAATAAAAAAGACATGGAAATTGTCGTAGCAGAAGCAAAAATGTCTGGGAAGGTCGTACTTCTCTTGGATGAAGTACACCGTTTGGATAAAGGAAAACAAGACTATTTATTACCATTTTTAGAAAATGGATTAATCGTACTAATTGGTGCAACGACTAGCAACCCCTATCATGCCATTAATCCTGCCATCCGCAGCCGATGTCAAATTTTCGAATTAAAACCACTAGCGCCTGAAGAAATTAAAGAAGCTCTCCTAGCCGCATTAAATAATCCAGATAGAGGTCTAGGGGATATGGATGTTACCATTTCTGATGAGGCATTAAATCATTTTGCAAGCGCGTCTGGTGGGGATGTTAGAAGCTCCTTGAATGCTCTGGAATTATCTGTTTTATCTGCTAAACCATCAGAAAATGGACAAATAAGAATAACGCTAGAAGATGCCGAAGAATGTCTTCAGAAGAAAAGTTTTACTCATGATAAGGATGGAGATGGACATTATGATGTCTTATCTGCTTTCCAGAAATCGATTAGAGGATCTGATGTAAATGCTGCCCTTCATTATTTGGCTCGTTTAATTGAAGCGGGGGATCTAATTAGTATTAGCCGCAGACTTTTAGTCATCGCTTATGAAGATATTGGGTTAGCCAACCCTCAGGCGGGAGCGCGCACCCTTGCAGCCATTGAGACAGCTGAGCGGATTGGCTTTCCTGAGGCACGTATTCCGATTGCAAATGCAGTCATAGAATTGTGTTTATCTCCAAAATCCAATTCTGCCATTTCAGCGATTGATACGGCCCTTGCAGATGTTCGGAAAGGAATATCAGGAGAGGTTCCCGATCATCTTCGAGATGCACATTATCAGGGTGCACAGAAGTTAGGCAGAGGTGTCGATTACTTATTTCCCCATGATTTTGAAAATGCTTGGGTAAAACAGCAATATTTACCTACACCAATTAAAAATAAAACCTATTACCACCCTAAGAAAACAGGGAAATTTGAACAAGCACTGGCTACAGTTTATGAAAAACTTTTAAAACTAAGAAATTAATAGGTAGAGAAAAGGAGCTGTCAACATAACAGCTCCTAAATTTTTATTTTTCATCTTTTACACGTTGGATTTTAATATCCTTTAATAATTCTGTTACTACATGACTTGCCATAATTAACCCTGCTACAGATGGAACAAAAGCATTTGAAGAAGGTGGCATTTGTGCCTTACGAATTTTCGCTTGGTCGTTCCCTACTTCCTTACGAACATCTTCCCGAATAACGATTGGGCTTTCATCTGAGAAAACAACTGGAATCCCCTTATGAATGCCTTCTTTTCGTAACTTTGTTCGTATTACTTTGGCGAGCGGATCGGTATGTGTTTTTGAAATATCGGCAATTTGAAATTTAGTTGGATCCATCTTATTTGCTGCACCCATACTTGATATCATCGGAATTTTTCGTTGTAAACATTCTTTCATAAGATGAATTTTGTACATAATCGTATCGGATGCATCCACTACAAAATCTAAACCATAGTTAAAAAATTGCTCATACGTTTCTTCTGTATAAAACATTTTTAAAGCAATGACCTCGCAATCAGGATTTATATCCTTAATCCGGTCTCTCATCAACTCTACCTTTGGTTTACCTACAGTTGAAAGAAGCGCAATAACCTGTCTATTTACATTGGTAATATCGACATCATCTTTATCAACAAGCACCAAACGCCCCACACCCGAACGAGCTAATGCTTCTGCTGCAAAGGAACCCACTCCCCCGATTCCTAATACTGCTACTGTACTATTTTTAAGAGTGTTTAACCCTTCTTTACCAATGGCAAGCTCATTTCTCGAAAATTGATGTAACATAATTCTCAGCTCCATAAAAATAAATAATCATTCTATTATCTTTACCCGTTATGAATATACCATACTATAAGGTAAAAACAAGTATCTCTATTGGAATAATTATATTTAAATGATTGTAAGAACAAAAAGCGCAAGCGCCTTGAACAAGGAAAAAAGCAGTTCATTTTTTCCCAGCCCCGACAAGCAAATGTTCTCTAATCCATGAAGTCCGTTCTTTGACTTCTTGGATTAGAGGTTATTTGACCTCGAGGGGCTAGGCAGGAAGAAAT
>DASQIV010000469.1:0-6306 GCA_035631415.1 Pseudoneobacillus sp.
AAGGTTTTTTCAATTTTTTGCTGATCGACAAAGTACACTATATTCACCTCATTATCAGGATTCCATCATCGTTGTCTTTTGTTTTTTATCGATTTAAGATGAGATTGCACTTGCCTGGAGAGCTTTAGGGCGAGCATAGAAAAATCCTTGCGCTAAATCTACTTTATTCCTTGAAAGGACAAGTGCCTCTTCTGCACTTTCTATTCCCTCTGCAACAACTAGAGAGCCTGTTTCTTTAGCAACTAATAAAAGTCCTTTTAGCATAGATTCTTTAACAGAATTTTTATCTATATCCTGTATAACGGATCTATCAATTTTGATAATATCTGGCATTACTTCACTGATTGTATTCAAGCTAGCATAGCCTGAACCTGTATCATCTACTGCAATTCGGAAACCCATCGTGCGAAGTACCTTTATATTGTACACAAAATCCTTTATGGCTTCGATTGAATCTCGCTCGGTAATTTCAATGGTGATTTGAGTTGGTGCAATACTTTTAAATTTAGATAATAATTTTTTTACATCTCGAATAAAACGAGCATTGCCTAGTGTTAATGGGGTGAAATTAATAAAAAAGTCATGGTAGCTACCAGAAGATTTTATCTGCTCTAAGGTCTTTTCAAGAACAATCATTTCTAGTTCATATAGTAACCCTGTTTGTCTTGCCACTGAAAACAGGTGTAAAGGACTTTCTAAAACAGTTCCTTTGGGCCCTCGAGTTAACATTTCCCAAGCTTTTATTTCTCTCGTTTCTACATCAATTATTGGTTGTGCTAATAATTTTATATCTTTTTGAGTGACAATTTTACTAATCGTAAAGAGCATTTCATTAAACTCAGATTGAACTCTTTTTTCGGCCATTGCAACAGCCTGTTGATGAGCTTTATAAATAGCTTCTTGAGTGGAATAATGTTTTTTCTCAACGAACATATACCCTGTATCAAAATTTGTTTGCACAGTTGGATAGGCAATCTGAATAGCTTTTTCCACTTCTGATGATATTTTTTTCATTATAAGATCAATTTCAGCTAAACTTTCTCGACTATGATTCACACGGACATAAAGTGTTAATCCATCACTGTAATAATCATGTAGTGCAATAATCTCTTTTTTCTCAAAATGCTGCTCAATCGTTAATCGAAAAAAATCTTTTAAGCTATGTGTGTAATTTTTATAATGAAAATTGCCTAATTGTTCATGGGTATCATGCAAATTTTTAATATTAAATACGATTACTGCCACTTCAAATCCGTCTTTAAAGGCATGCTTAATCCCTTGCGCAATAGGGTCCCTTAAGATAAACTGTGGTGGGAAATAGCGCATGCTCGAATGGGGGAGTAAAATTTTTGCCCATTTAAGCAAACGCCTTATTTTTTCAACGTATAGACGGACCATTAGATTCATTCCTCTCAGAAGCGAACGTTAAAATATTACCTATATTGTATCATATTTTGTAGAATTACGTATTTTTTCCTTTTTAAAAAAGAACAAAAATTGAATATTTTTTGCGTTTTTTTTGAATAAATCTAAATTAATGTTATTGCGAGATAAACAATTGAACAACCAGTAGTGGGTTTTTATGTCTAACTATGATAAATTTAACCAGGAAGTACTATTTCTGTATGGAATGACCGGAGGTAAATTCATGAGTGAGAGATTTTTTTTATACGATGAAAGAGAAGATACAAAAACAAGATTTGTTAGTTTTGTTGGTGAACACCAGCGATACGATCTAGCTATTATTTCCACACAAAAACATTACGGTAAACAGCTTGTGCTTAATTTGCAAGGGAACCGCTATGCTATTATTGGGGAAGATGATTTAAAAGAAGAAGGGTATTTGGAGTATGCATTTGATTTATCTGAAGAAGAGGCCGCTGAGCTCAGGGATTTTTTAACCGAGACTATTTAGTGAAAATGTTTTTGAGAACTTCTGTTAATAATAAGAAAAACGGAAGCGCCTTGTTCAGGGAAAAAAGAAGTCCATTTTTTCCTAGCCCCGACAAGCAAATGTTCTCTAGCATATGAAGTCCGAACTTTGACTTCATACGCTAGAGGTTATTTAACCAAGGAGGAAATGCTCTATTTTCCTCCCTCGAGGGGCTAGGATGGAAGAAATGAAGTACCTTCTTTCCAGCTGGAGTTGGACAATTTAGACAGTTTAGCAACAGAGGTGAAAACAATGACGAAGAAAGACCCAGATGTATATAGTGATTTTTCCAATGTAGAAGCACAAAGAAATTTTTTGACCGTTAATCACATGCCTGAAGGACCTTATGGAGCTCCTGGTGGAGAGACGGAACCAGTTCAAAACAAACGAACTCCATGGAAGGAAGGCCAAAGATTTTATAGTGCGTTTAACTATGAATTCAAAACCTTACACGAAAATCTTCCAAGACAAATGGATGGAGCACATCCTACACACGATGATCCAAAAACTGGAGAACAGCCACCCTACGAAGATTATAAGGAACATTAGAAACAAATACGTAAGAAAGGCGCAAGCGCCTTGGTAAGCCCCGACAAGCAAATAACCTCTAGCATATGAAGTCCGAACTTTGACTTCATACGCTAGAGGTTATTTGACCAAGGAGGAAATGCTCTATTTTCCTCCCTCGAGGGGCTAGGCAAGAAGAAATGAAGTGCTTTCTTCCTCGCTGGAGTTGGACAATTTTCAAAGTCCAAAAAAGTTATACTTTCTTACCTTATAAGAAAAGGAATGGAAACAATTCCATTCCTTCTTAGTTATTCACCCGTTTTAGAACAAAATAAGCGCAACCAAAATTACAATATTCGTATAAATATTCACTCAATGTACTTATTTTTGTATCAAATGTCGCCTTTTGATTTTGGTCATCAAAAAAGCCTCTCAGTCTTAGTTGTCCATATCCCCAATCACCAACAATATAATCGTATCGGGTTAAAATATCACTATATCTTGAACGAAAAGCCTCTTCATTAAATCCTTCCCGATGCTCTTGTACTACTTCGTATGTAATATTATTAATCATAATCATTTTTTACACCTCATTATTTACAAATTCAACTTTTCAATTTGTTTATAAAAGTTTTATCAAGGAAGCAATTTATAGATATCCCTACCCATTTTTTGTATTATTTTTATTCTTACTTTTCTTCATTATAACTCATTCCCCATGAATTACTAAGAGAAAAAGAAAAATTCATGGTCATGCTATAAATGAGGGGGTGTTGAAAAGTGAACAAAATGTTCATTACTATAGGAATGAGTGGCTTATTGACTTTAACCGGTTGCGGAGCCAACCAAATGGCAGGTAGTGATTCTACGGCCAACCGTGGTGATATTTACGAAGAAAGTGGCAACACAATAAATGTAAATGATGAGAGGGCAGATATTTATAATGTAAAAAACACAAATAAAAGCGAAGACTTTGGTTATGTTAGACATCAAAAAAATCCTACTGCTAACAGAAACAATGGTGATCATTATTTAGCTATAGATCGGGAAAAGCTTGCAGATAGTATTAGTAAATTAAGTACAGACATCCCGAATGTCCATGATGTGGCAACTCTTGTAACAGACGAAGAAGTGTTGATTGCCTATAGAACAGATAGTAAGGATCGAAATTTAACCGCTGACCAAGTCAAACGGACAGCGATGTCTGTTGTTCCACGTTTTTTTCATGTATATGTAACAGATAACACAAACTTAATTAAGAACGTCGAAAGCTATGCTACTCTGGACTCAAATAGTCGAGACATCGATAGCCTTGTTGACCAACTTATTATTCAAATGCTGAAATCCCCTCAAGGGCGCCCGATGAGTGAAGTTGAAAATGAAAACGGAGTAATGAAAGATGAAATGGATGATAAAGCGGATAGAGGATTTAGTCCTCATGTAAGGAACATGCAAAATCAATAGAAAGCGCGAGTGCCTCGGTAGCCCAAACAAGCAAATGTTCTCTGTCCATAAAGTTGTACTTTGACTTAATGGGACTGAGATCATCTTATCGATCAAAAAGCAAAATGCGGTAGCTCCCTGAGCTTCCGCATTTCTTTTATGCTTCCTTCACTTCAACTTCTGATAACTCTTGCTTTTTCTTTGCAGCTGCATTCACTTGTTCATCTGCATGATAAGATGAACGAACAAGTGGACCTGCTTCACAATGACTAAAGCCTTTTGTCATCGCAATATCCTTTAATTCTTTAAACTCATCTGGACTATAATATTTTTCTACTTTTAAGTGTTTTTTTGTAGGTTGTAAGTATTGACCGATGGTTAGTATATCGACATTATTGGCACGAAGGTCATCCATAGCTTCTATAATTTCTTCCTTTGTTTCTCCTAGACCAATCATGATGCTGGACTTAGTAGGAGTTTCAGGCAACATTTCTTTAGCTCTACGTAAAAATTCAAGGGAACGATCATATTGTGCCCGTGCTCTGATTCTTGGTGTTAATCTTCTTACTGTTTCGATATTGTGATTTAGTATGTCTGGTTTTGCTTCCATTAAGGTTCTAAGATTTTCTTCTACTCCTCCCATATCTGAAGGTAAAACCTCAATTGAAGTAAATGGATTTTTTCTTCTCACTGCTCGTACCGTTTCAGCAAAAACAGTTGCACCACCATCTTTTAAATCGTCTCTCGCAACTGCTGTAATCACAACATGTTTTAAATTCATATGGAAAACAGAGTCTGCCACTCGTTCTGGCTCTTTTAAATCTAATTCAGTAGGTAAGCCTGTTTTTACAGCACAAAAGCGACAAGCTCGTGTACAAACGTCACCTAAAATCATAAAGGTTGCTGTTCTTCTTACTGCCCAGCATTCATGGATGTTTGGACATTTTGCTTCTTCACAAACTGTATGAAGATTTTTTTCCCTCATCATTTTCTTTAAGCCGGTATAATTTTCATTGGTATTTAATTTTATTTTTAACCATTCTGGTTTTCGTAAATGTTCATTCTTACTCAAAAATTCCACCCCTTATTAATAAAAAGATGACTCCTTCATATGACACTTTATCATACTAAAATTAGATGAACAAGCAAGATACTTTTTCATTTTCCAATATTTAAAGAACATTTTATGACTAAAAAATCACAGAATATAGTTATACATGACTTTGGAAGGGAGGATTTAAATGAAGAACATGATTGTAGCATTAATCATATTTTTTCTTGTCTCTTCACTAGCTCCTATAAAAACTCAAGCAGAACAAGAAAAAGATATCTATGTAGAACGAATGCAGTTATATAAAAAAGCGGAAGCATTGACTCAAATCCCATGGTACTATTTTGCTGCAATTGATCAATATGAGCGGAATATTCGTCAATCCAGAAGAGATTTACCAAAACCAACTGGACTTGTTGGAATTTATTTTCGCCCTGAAGAATGGTCTGGATTATTAAACCCTAATCCAAATGATGAAAACCCAACTTCCATTCAGTTTTTTGATGGTATGGGCTACGATGGTGACGGTGATGGAAAAGCAAGTCTTTCTAATGACGAAGATGTTCTCCACGCCTTTGCTAATTATCTCCTTTCCTATGGGGTAGACCACGATAACATAAAGATTGGCTTATGGAATTATTACAAGCGTGATAAAACAGTAGGAATTATTGTAGGAAAAGCACAAATATACAAGCATTTCGGTCATTTGGACTTAGATAACCATGCATTTCCAGTTCCTTTGAGAAGTAATCATAGTTATAAAAACACATGGGGTGACGCCAGAGGTTGGGGTGGACGACGGATTCACGAAGGAACGGATATTTTTGCAGATTACGGTGTCCCTGTCAGGGCTACAAGCTATGGGATTGTCGAAATGAAGGGTTGGAATCGTTATGGTGGATGGAGGATTGGAATAAGAGATATTAATAATACTTATCATTATTTTGCTCATTTAAGTGGGTTCGCAAAAGACCTTAAGGTTGGGCAAATAGTTGAACCTGGAATGTTAATTGGTGGAGTAGGAAGTTCTGGTTATGGGCCACCGGGCACATCTGGAAAATTCCCTCCACACTTACATTACGGAATGTACAAGGATAACGGCTATACCGAATGGTCATATGACCCATACCCACACTTGAGACTTTGGGAGCGTCAAGAAAGAATACGAAATCGAAAAAAGCGGTAGCGCCTTGATTAAGAAACCTTGCTGGATCTAGATGAGGAACAAAATGCGCAAGCGCCTTGAACAAGGAAAAAAGCAGTTCATTTTTTCCCAGCCCCGACAAGCAAATGTTCTCTAATCCATGAAGTCCGTTCTTTGACTTCTTGGATTAGAGGTTATTTGACCTCGAGGGGCTAGGCAGGAAGAAAT
>DASQIV010000470.1:0-6414 GCA_035631415.1 Pseudoneobacillus sp.
TAGGGGGAATGAGATATGACTGATGCACTTCTAGCTATTACCGTTCTGTGGGGATTTGTTTTTATTTATGCAGTAATGGCTACAATGGATTTTGGAGCAGGTTTTTGGTCCATGATATATATTAATAAAGATAAAACGAAAGCAACCAATATCGCGAATCGTTATTTATCACCAACTTGGGAAGTTACAAATACTTTTATCGTCGCCTTAGTTGTTGCTATTTATAGTCTTTTCCCTAATGCAGCTTATACTCTTGGGACCATTCTTTTAATACCTGGTAGTATGATCTTACTATTATTAGCTTTGCGGAGTGCTTTTTTAGTTTTTTCAAATGTTGCGACGGAATATAAAAAGCCACTAACCTATATTTCGGGCATAACCGGTATTTTTATACCTGGGCTATTAATAAGCGTTTTACCAATCACACATGGGCAATTTGTTGACAATATAAATGGAATAGCCAACTTAAACTTACAACGTCTCTTTACGAGTCCAAATGAATATGCTTTTATTGGCTTTGCCATCAGTAGCACACTATTTTTATCTTCTTTATTATTAGCTGACTATTCAAAGGCATCTGATGAAATGGAGGCTTATCGTGTTTATCGCCGAGATGGAATGATTTTAGGTCCCATTAATATTCTAATGGCATTTCTCATCATGATTACCTTAAAAAGGGAAGCACTTTGGCTTTATAATCGTATGATGGAGGATCTTCCACTTTTGTTGATTTCAATTGGATTCTTTTTAATAGGAGGTGTAGGTCTGTTTTTCCCATCCTTTTGGAAAAAAGGAATATTAGGGATGCCAAGACTCTCTGTTATTGCAGTTACCGCTCAATATTTAGTGGCAAGCTATGTTTATGGAAAAGCGCATCTGCCTTATATAATATATCCGGATATAACGATACAATCTGCTTTCACCGATCCGAACTCGTTTAGGGCAGTTTTTATTACGTATATAGTTGGATTTGCGATTCTTTTTCCTGGTTTTATATACTTCTGGAGCTTATTCATGAATGATAAGAGATATTTGCGCCAAAAACCGCAGGATTCTCCTAAATTTGTTAATAACGAAGACGAATGAAAGGTGTTTCATTGCAGGAAGCTATTCTTGTACCATGTTATAGCTTTTGGTTATTAACTGGGACAATCCACTTTAAGGGGTGTGCAAGGATGGCTCAGGATGTTCTTTGCGAAGTAAACAACTGTTCTTATTGGGCAAAGGGAAATAGATGTTCTGCTGAAAAAATTTACGTAGTAAGCCATACAGGAAAGCAGGCTGATACTACTCACGAAACAGACTGCAAAACGTTTGAACCAACAGAATAAATAAATGATATCCATTTACAACTAGAAAAGGAATATGTAAAAAGGGGCTGAAAAAATAATTTTCAGTCCCTTTTATATTTCAAATGAATAATTTCTTTTTTCTAGTAAAACCTCTTTCAGCCTTTTCTCATTGATTTGATAACCTATACCCGGTTTTGTTGGGACAGAAATGTACCCATTTTCTATTTGAATTTCAGGAAGGATGATATCTTCCTCCCAATAGCGAGAAGAGGCCGATATATCTCCTGGAATTTGAAAGCCTGGAAGTGAAGCAAGCGCGATATTATGTGCCTTCGATACACCGAATTCAATCATGCCGCCGACCCAAACTTTAATATTATTTTTAAGACATAAATCATAAATCTCTTTCGCCTTTTTTAAGCCACCAACTCGACCAATTTTTATATTAATCACTCGGCAGCTTTTTAATTCTAATGCTTGTACAACATCGCTTATAGAATGAATACTCTCATCTAAACAGATAGGAGTTTTCAATACTCTTTGAAGCTTCGCGTGTTCTAAAAAATCATCATCGGCAAGCGGCTGCTCTATCATTAATAATTGAAAATCATCTAACGCCTTCAATCGATTGATATCCTTCAAGGTATACGCAGAATTGGCATCAGCCATTAAGGGGAGCGTAGGAAAATGCTTTCTTATTTCAGATACAAATTCATAATCATTCGACGGATTAATCTTTATTTTCAACCTCTTATATCCTAATTCGATAAAATTTTCAATTTGCCCAATCGCTCCTGTTACGGAAGCACTTGCAACCACAGCACCTGCTGGAATGGTACCATTGCCTTCTCCTAATAAAGACGCCAAGGATACTCCTTGTTGTTTAGCATATAAATCCCAAATGGCTGTTTCAATTGAAGCTTTCGCCATTTGATTTCGCCGAATCGGTTCTAATATGGGATATACTTGTTCTGGATGTGAAATATCAGCATTTTTTATTAATGGAATTAGTACATCTGTTAGCATATGAAGGCATGTAGTAACCGTTTCCTCGGTATACCAAGGTGTTGAAAACGCAACAGCCTCCCCATATCCCTTCACTCCCTCAGTATCAATGACTTCCACAATGATAGCCTCACGATTGGTAACCGTTTGAAGATGTGTAACAAAAGGAGCTTTTAATGGCATGGATATCACATAAAGGACAACTTGCTTAATCTTCACCTCTATTTTCCTCCCACCATTCTCTAAGTTTATGTCTCATCAATTTTCTGGCGGCGTTCCGAGGAAGCTCTTCAACAAACACAATATGTTTTGGTACTTTATATTTCGCCAATTTCTGCTGGCAGTATTCCGATAATCGTGGCGCAGTTAAATTAGATCCCGCTTCTCTTACAACGATAGCTATTGGCACTTGCCCCCACATAGGATCACTTTTTCCAATAACTCCTGCATCTAAGACTTGATCATGGGATAACAAGACTCCTTCAATTTCTGCAGGATAAATATTTTCACCACCTGAAATAATCAGATCTGATCTTCTATCTAGGACATAAAGAAATCCGTCTTCGTCAACATAGCCAATATCTTCAGTATGAAGCCAGCCATTTTGTATTTTTTCTTGGGTTTCAGATAAACGATTTAAATAACCAGTTGTAATGTTTGGACCTTTAACCCTAATTTCTCCTGTTTCGTTTGGTTTGGCTTCGATCCCTGTTGAAGTTACTACTTTAAGTTGTACAGGAAATAGAGGTTTTCCTGCTGACCCTATTTTTTTCAAACTATCTTCAGGTGATAAGGTGACAACTTGAGAAGCAGTCTCTGTCATACCATATGTCTGGTAGACAGGAATATTTTTTTTGACACAAGCTTCTAGCAAAGACTTTGGAACTGGCCCCCCACCTACAAGCATACAACGAAATGTTTCAGGAAGTGTTCTACTACCTAATTGATTTAGTATTCTTGATACCATGGTTGTTACAACAGAAATAATCGTCGCGCGATGCTCAATAATATCGGAAATCACTTTTTCCTCATTAAATCCTTCATGTAAAATGATTGTCATTCCATACATAATTCCCCTCATAAGAATGGAATAGCCACTAATATGAAAAAGAGGAACCGTACAAATCCAACAATCTTGATCATGAATTCCTAGATTAAAAGCGGAACCGGTTGCACTCCACCAATGATTCCCATAAGACTGAAGCACCCCTTTAGGATTTCCGGTTGTCCCTGAAGTGTACATAATGGTGCATATATCACCGAGATTCGTTTCCTCTGCGATTGGAAAGGGAGTACTTTCTTGGGTTAATAATTCTTTAATCAGCATTAGGTTGAAGCTTTCTTGAGTGCCTAGATCTGCTACTATATTCGCAAAACTATCTTCAGTTAACAGGATAATGGAGTTTGAGTCTTTCATCTGCCAATGAATCTCTGCTGAAGTTAAGCGATTGTTTAATAATACCGCTTTACAGCCTAGTAATTGTAAGGCAAAAAGAATATATACAGTGTCGATATGGTTTTTTAGTAAAATACCAACGTGGTCATTTCTCTTAACTCCTATTGTAGATAGTTTTTCAGCTACTAATAGGGCTTCCTGGTATAGCTTTAAAAATGTGATTTCTTGCTCCTTAAAGACAAAAGCAATACGATTTGGAGTAAGAAAAGCTCGCTTTTTAAGTAAATTCGGGATAGTCTCATTTGCCATGTTCGTTACTCCTTTCTTTATTTTTATACGAAAACAGCCTGATGGAAATCCACCAAGCTGCAAAAAAATCATTTTTGTTTTAACTAAAAATCAAGGAAAACGTGGGAATTGACCAAAGTTAGGCTTACGCTTTTCTTTGAATGCATCTCTTCCTTCTTTCGCCTCATCAGTTGTGTAGTACAGAAGTGTAGCATCCCCAGCAAATTGCTGAAGTCCTGCCAAACCATCTGTATCTGCATTCATAGCAGCTTTTAAGAAACGAAGTGCTGTTGGGCTCTTTTCAAGGATTTCTTCACACCATTTAATGGTTTCTTCCTCAACTTGCTCTAGAGGAACAACTGTATTTACTAACCCCATGTCAAGAGCTTCTTGCGCATTGTATTGACGGCATAAGTACCAAATTTCACGTGCCTTCTTGTGACCAATAATTCTAGCTAAATAACCAGAACCGTAACCTGCATCAAAGCTTCCTACTTTAGGACCAGTTTGTCCAAAGCGAGCATTGTCAGCAGCAATAGTTAAATCACAGACTACATGAAGAACATGTCCTCCACCAATGGCATAACCTTTTACCATCGCGATAACTGGTTTAGGAATAACGCGAATTAAACGTTGAAGGTCAAGAACATTTAAGCGAGGAATTTTATCCTCTCCTACATACCCACCGTGTCCTCTTACAGTTTGGTCTCCACCAGAACAGAAGGCTTTATCTCCTGCACCTGTTAGAATGATAACCCCAACCTTCTCGTCGTCACGAGCAATAGCAAAAGCATCAATTAATTCCATTACTGTTTTTGGACGGAAGGCATTATGTACCTGCGGTCTATTAATCGTGATTTTTGCAATACCATTATATGTTTCATATATGATATCTTCATACTGATGTTCAGCAATCCATTCTACAACTGCCATAATAGAATCCTCCTTTTTATGTATTTAACAAAAACTCATTTACTATTGTACCAAATTTTTCTGGTTGTTCCACATGAATTGCATGTCCGCAATTTGGTACCTTATATATTTTCCCATATTTAAGGCTTTTTTGCATTTCAAATGCAATACGGCAAAATTTTTCATCGTATTCTCCAACCATTATTAACACGTCAGCTTCTACCTCTCGCAGCCTATCCCAATAGGATGGTTGACTTCCGGTTCCCATCCCAATTAAACTATTCGCTAATCCAATTGGGTTATTCGTTATCCTTTGCTCGCGAATACTGGATTTGACCTGATCTGGTAGTGCTTTTTGGGATTGAAAAAGAGGAATAGTCTCCCAATGATCTACAAATTCCTCAATACCTTTTTCTTTAATAGCTTGTGCAAGCAGGTAATCGGAGGCTCTCCGTTCATCTCGATCCAATTCTGATGATAACCCGGGAGAGGAACTTTCTAAAATCAATTTCCGTACCCGTTCAGGAAAAAGTAATGCCATGGAAAGGGCAAGCCTTCCTCCCATTGAATACCCATGAATATCTATCTTTTCATAACCTAATTGACTTATGATAAAAAACAGATCAGTAGCAACAGATTCTATATTATACCTTTGGCTATTATCTGGTGAATCTGTCAGTCCATGTCCTATAATATCAGGCATGATCAACTTCGCCTTTTCACCTAAACTCGAACAATAGGAGCTCCAATTAGAGCCTTTTCCAGTAAAGCCGTGTAATAATAGTAATGGGTCTCCCTCACCGCATACTTCGACATGATAAGAGATTCCCTCGACGAAATACTTCATCGATTGCTATCCTCCAAGAATTTTTCTATTTCCCGGGAAACACAATTCCACAATTCTCGATGTTGGAGCACATTTCTTTCCCTGTTTGTCGGAACCTCAACGACCTTTAGACCAGACTCATTTGATGCCTTGGAAAGTGCTGTTAAGAAATCATCCCAATTATCTGCTTTTGTATAGGTGCCATCATACATTTTGACTACATGTTCAAAATTCAAATCTAAAGGTGTACCAAATAACAGTTCGAAATGCTTTGGATGATTTGCTTGTGGTAGAAATGAAAAGATGCCCCCACCGTTGTTATTGATTATAATAATTGTTATATCAACATTTAATAATTTGGATGCTAATAAACCATTTAAATCATGATAGAATGTTAAATCACCCAAAACTAAGTACATTTTCTTCGAATAAACGGCTGCTCCCATTGCTGAAGAGATGGTGCCATCAATGCCATTCGCTCCACGGTTAGCCATCACCCTAATGGATTTACGATTTGAAAAGAAGAAAGAATCCAAATCTCGAATCGGCATACTATTACCAACAAATAGTGTAGATTCTTCGGGTAAGATATCCATTAATAGCGCAAAAAGTTTTCCTTCGTCCATATTAGTTAAATCTCTGATAGATAACATTTGTTCCTTCGATATCTCATTAATGGTGAGCCATTTTTGCAG
>DASQIV010000471.1:0-3925 GCA_035631415.1 Pseudoneobacillus sp.
GTTGGTGCGTCAGTTTCTCTTGATGCTCTCTACACTCAAAAACAACTGGGTGAACAATACGGAGTGGCTGCCAACAGCATTTCATCCAAATATGGTGAAATGTATGACGTATTAGAACCTGAACTTGATTCGCTCTTTTCATCTTTTATGGAAAAAGTGGCCATTGAGCCTAGTGAGCCGCATATCGTTCACAACAAAAACGTCTCACACTCTGGCCCACTTAGCACAGAAAGAGCTTTACAGGAGGCATTGTCTCAGCTAGAAGGTAAAGATTTTAATAATATCGAGGAAATTAATGAATTTTTAAATAGTACCCTAGATAAGCCAGAGAAGAAAAAATCTGTCCCGAAATCGAAAAAGAGTCAGGCTCAGGAGCTTATTTATGAAGCGTTTGAAGTAAGTGGGAAAAAGCGATTTGATCTGGCGCGTCAGGCATTGAAAATCGATCCTAATATGGCAGAAGCCTATAATATTTTAGCAGAAGAAGAGGACAGCCCTGTTTTAAGATTGAATTTTTATGAAAAGGCAATGAAGATCGCAGAAAAAGAATTAGGTGGAAAGAAATTTTTTAAAGAAAATAAAGGCTATTTCTGGGGCTTGCTTGAAACAAGACCTTACATGCGAGCGAAAGCCAACTATGCCTTAACCGTTCAGCATCTGGGATACGATATGATTGCCGTAAAGCATTTTGAAGAAATGCTCGACCTGAATCCAATGGATAACCAAGGAGTGCGCTATACGTTATTTATTTCCTATCTAAAAGAGAAAATGTTTAAGCGGGCCAAGGAACTACTCGAAAAATACCCAGAAGAGACTACAGAAGGCTTATATAACGAACTATTATTAGAGCTAATGGAAAATGGGTATACATCAAGCGCAACAAAGCTTCTAAAGGAAGCTTTGAAAGCTAACCGATTTGTCATGGATTATGTGACAGGCGAGAAGAAATTACCAGCAACAATTCAAGACTACTACTCTTTTGGAAGCAAAGAAGAAGCCGCTTTTTATGCTGATAGCTATCTTGAGCTTTGGAAAGAGGTAAGTGGGTTGAAGGAATGGGTGAAGGTTGGTAATAAGAGATAAAATAGGACCAACAGCTTGTCATTATGAGGCTGTTGGTTTTTTAATGTAGTAGGTGCGAGATGCGCGTCAGCATAAATTAGTTTGGTTGAACCAAAATCTATAAAAAAAATTGATGGTTTCCAACCATTTATGCCAAAACTCACCACCACATTGTCCATTTGTTGTCACTCATTGGCGGAAGTGGTAATATTGATAGGGAATATATCGAATGATTTTAAGAGGATTTTGCATCTAGGAAAGCGAATTTTTTTAAGATGCTATCTCAACACATAAAGGAGCGTTTACATGCTTGGGATTTTAAATAAAGTGTTTGATCAAAATAAACGCGAGTTAAAAAAGCTAACGAAAATAGCTGAGCAAGTGGGTACCTTAGCTTCTGAAACGGAAAAATTATCTGATGATCAGCTTCGCCAAAAAACAGAAGAGTTCAAAAAGCGCTATCAAAATGGAGAAACGCTTGATGACCTATTAGTAGAAGCCTTCGCGGTTGTACGTGAAGGTGCTCGCCGTGTATTAGGTTTATACCCATATCCCGTACAAATTATGGGTGGGGCGTCGTTACACGACGGTAACATCTCGGAAATGAAAACCGGGGAAGGTAAAACGTTAACGGCAACGATGCCTGTTTATTTGAATGCACTTTCTGGGAAAGGTGTTCACGTTATCACGGTCAATGAATACTTAGCAAGTCGTGATGCTAGAGAAATGGGCCAGCTATATGAATTCCTAGGCTTAACTGTTGGATTAAACTTAAACAGCATGTCTAAGGAAGAAAAGCAAGCTGCCTATGCGGCTGATATTACGTACGGAACGAATAATGAATTTGGCTTCGATTATTTACGTGATAATATGATTCTTTATAAACACCAAAAAGTTCAACGCGATTTGTTTTTTGCGGTAATTGATGAAGTTGACTCGATCTTAATCGATGAAGCGCGTACACCATTAATCATTTCAGGTACAGCTCAAAAATCAACATCTCTATACATTCAGGCAAATGCGTTTGTCCGTATGTTAAAAAAGGATGTCGACTATACGTATGATGAAAAAACAAAGGGTGTTCAGTTAACGGAAGAAGGCATCAATAAATCGGAGCGTGCTTTCGGTATTGAAAACCTGTTTGATATTACTCATGTAACATTGAACCATCACATTAACCAAGCATTAAAAGCACATGCAAGTATGCATCTTGATGTGGACTATGTTGTGCAGGATGGCGAAATCATCATTGTTGACCAATTTACAGGTCGTTTAATGAAGGGCCGTCGTTACAGTGAAGGCTTACACCAAGCGATTGAAGCGAAGGAAGGCTTGGAAGTTCAAAACGAAAGTATGACAATGGCTACGATTACGTTCCAAAACTACTTCCGTATGTATGAAAAGCTTTCTGGTATGACCGGTACAGCGAAGACGGAAGAAGAGGAATTCCGCAATATTTATAATATGAATGTTGTCGTCATTCCAACGAATAAGCCGGTTGTTCGTGATGATCGTCCTGATTTAATTTTTGCTTCGATGGATGGGAAATTCCGTGCTGTATGTGAGGATATAGCTGAGCGTAATCAAAAAGGTCAACCTGTTTTGGTGGGTACTGTTGCGATTGAGACTTCTGAATTAATATCTCGTTATTTAACGAAAAAAGGGATTCGCCATAACGTATTAAATGCGAAGAACCATGAACGTGAAGCAGAAATTATTGCAGAAGCGGGTCACCGTGGTGCGGTAACGATTGCTACTAACATGGCAGGTCGTGGTACGGATATTAAACTTGGTGAAGGCGTTTTAGAACTTGGTGGTTTGGCGGTTGTAGGTACAGAACGACATGAATCTCGCCGTATCGATAACCAGCTCCGTGGACGTTCTGGACGTCAAGGGGATCCAGGGGTAACGCAATTTTATCTATCCATGGAAGATGAATTAATGCGTCGCTTCGGTTCTGATAATATGAAAGCAATGATGGAACGTTTAGGTATGGATGATACCCAGCCAATTCAAAGTAAAATGGTTTCTAGAGCAGTTGAATCAGCTCAAAAACGAGTAGAAGGTAATAACTTTGATGCACGTAAGCAGCTGCTATCTTATGATGATGTATTACGTCAGCAACGTGAAATCATTTATAAACAACGTAATGACGTAATAGATTCTGAAAATCTTCGTGAAATTGTTGAAGCGATGATTTTAGCTTCCATTGAGCGCAATGTGGAAGCCCATACGCCAAGACAAGAAGATTCAGATGAGTGGAATTTACAAGGCGTTGTTGATTATATAAATGGAAACCTTCTTCATGAAGGCGACATTACCTTAAACGACCTACGTGGTAAAGATCCAGAGGAAATGGTTGAGACGATTTTTGCTAAGGTGAAGGAGCGCTACAACGAGAAAGAAGAAATGCTTTCTGAAGAGCAAATGCGCGAGTTCGAAAAGGTCATCGTCCTTCGTTCTGTTGACTCGAAGTGGATTGACCACATCGATGCGATGGATCAACTACGCCAAGGTATCCATCTTCGTGCATACGGACAAATTGATCCTCTTCGTGAGTACCAGCATGAAGGATTCGCGATGTTTGAAAACATGATTGCTTCGATTGAAGAAGATGTGGCCAAATACGTGATGAAGGCGGAAATCCGCAATAACCTACAACGCCAAGAGGTTGCCCAAGGTCATGCGGTAGACCCGAAAGAAGGCGAAGGCGGTAAAGTGAAGAAAAAGCCAGTCACAAAGCAAATGGACATCGGTCGTAACGACCCATGTATTTGCGGAAGCGGCGAAAAATACAAAAACTGCTGCGGTAAAGGAAAATAAAAGTGAATAAAATGCAATTTTCTTTACCACTTTAAAGTTC
>DASQIV010000472.1:0-2294 GCA_035631415.1 Pseudoneobacillus sp.
TGTTACTGCTGCTACGTTTCTCATTTTCTTTATCCTTCCAGTCGGAAATGCAGCAAGCCAATTCATATGGCAAAGTAAAGTCCCACTTAATATTCAGGGTAGAGTATTTGCACTCCGTCGAATGATCGCCATGTCACTTTCACCAATCGCCTATATCAGTGCGGGTCCTCTTGTTGAAAAAGTCTTCGACCCAGTTGTCAAAGATAGCACACTTGCACCCATGATTGAAAAGACAATCGGTATTGGAGACGGTCGTGGTATAGGATTATTGTTTATGACTCTCGGAGTGATTTGGGCAATCTCCTCCATCTTGATTTATTTCAATCCACGAGTTCGTGGACTCGAAAATGAAATTCCTGATGCATTACCAAATGAAAGTGGAAGTAGAGTAGAAGAGATTCTAGTTTCTTCCCACTAAAATGCGGTCGCTATGAAAGATTCATGGCTATCTTCTATATTTTGCAATTTTTTCATTTTATGATGTTAATAATTTTTGAAATAGTGTAACAAGATTTACCTCCATCTCGTCAAATAATAAAAATAAGAATTGAAATATAAATGAGGGAGATTGATGGTAAATAAAGTTTCTGTACACCTTTTAAACAAATTTTTGAAAGATGAAGCGTCTATTCCAATGAGGAAAAAGAAAAGGATACGGTACCAAAAGAGCAAACTCGACACCTCCTACCGCGATATAAAAAGAGTTAGTATGGATGCCTTACAAAAATGGTCAGGACTCTCAGTAAATAAAATCTGATTATATTAAAAGCTGCCTCATTATAGAGAAGGCAGCTTTAAATTTGTGCATGGTGCTTATTCTTAAAATAGGTTTAGCAACTACTTGGTCTAAATAGGCAACATAATTCAGGGGAGAGTAGGTTGTTTATTTCTTCGGAGTTCACTTTATAGTAACTCCATGTACCTTGTGTCTCTTTTGTAATAAGATTAGCATCGAGAAGAATTTTTAAGTGATAGGATAATTTTGATTGTGGCATTTGAATTAATTCGGTTAGATCGCATACACAGCATGAGCTTTGCTGAACCAAAAGGTTTAAAATGTGTAACCGTTTTTGATCGGCAAGTGCTTTAAATTTTTTCTCATATTCAGCAAAAGTGCTTTCCAATGATACATCCTGTAAAGGGATCATTTTCTCCATATTTACCACTCCTTTACATCAAACTATTTTGATGTAATTATTATATTTAATAAAGTTGGAATAAGCAACCAAAAAAGGAGGGAATCATGCACTTATTATATAAAATAGGTATCTATCTGATTAGTCTTTTGTTATTATTGCTAATCCCAATGTTTGTTTTTCTAAAAGAAATGGCTATACTTGCTGCGATTAATACGGGGATCATTGGGCTCATTCTTATCATTGTATATTTTTTATTAACCTTCATTTATTTGCAATTTGGAAAAAAGCTTTTTCTTTTAATTTTTGTTCTCATTATTGCAATGCCTTCTACGTGGTTCTTTTATAAGGAATGGCATGAGAAGAGAGAGTATGAAGAATGGAGAAATTTTTCCCATTCTACTCCCACCTCCGTAAATAGGGAATTTACCGAAAAAGATATTTCAATAGATACTGGAAAATGGGCAAAATATTCATTTAGAATTCCCTATAATGGTGACATTCAGGTAACCTCGAACCATTATACAGTAGAATTAGGTTTAACACTTTTCAATTCAGAAAGACAGCCAGTTGGTATCATAATGGCCGATGGAAAAGAAATCACCCTTGAAAAAGTAAAAAAAGGGGAGACTTATTATTTCTTAATTGATTCATCAGCCAAAACCAAGTCTTTTTATGTGAAATTATCTTTAAAACAAAACTAATTATTGAATGCCTATTTTTTGTTATTTAAATAGCGTTATAAAATATGATATAATAACTCGTCAAATAAATTAAATTGCAGAGGTTCTAGCTACCCTCTTTAAAAAACTAAGGATAAACAGTACTGCTGTCTTAGTAGTGCTGTTTTTTCCGTTTAAAGGAGTTTAGAAAATGAAAAATGATAAAGCGATTGTTGTATTTAGTGGTGGTCAAGACAGTACTACATGTCTGTTTTGGGCATTAAAACAATTTAAAGAAGTCGAAGCTGTTACGTTTAATTACAATCAACGCCATAGCCTGGAAATAGAATGTGCTAAAAATATTGCAAATGAATTAGGTGTCAAACACCATATTTTAGATATGTCCTTATTAAATCAATTAGCGCCAAATGCCTTAACTCGTTCCGATATCGAAGTAACAGATGGAGGAGAAGGAGAATTGCCTTCAACCTTTGTT
>DASQIV010000473.1:0-4330 GCA_035631415.1 Pseudoneobacillus sp.
TACCTTTTTTAGTAAATCTTCTAGTGCCTCGTTAGTTTGAGCACGTACATCAATACTAAATTCAGCATCGTCAGGAATAATATTGATATTACTACCGCCTGCTTGAACTTGAGTAACCTTTGCTGAACACGGAATGGTGGGATCCACTTTTATTGAATTTACTGCATAAATGATGGATCCGAGAGAATCAATCACATTTATTCCCTGATTAGGTCTTGCTCCATGTGCCTGTATTCCTTTGATTCTACCTTTTAGCATAGCAGCTGCACCATGGTAGATGCCAGCTGATACCTGACCAAATTCCATTTCAACTTTTGGTCGTACATGCACACCGAGAAGATAATCAACATCGTCTATTACTCCATCATTTAATAGAGCAATTGCACCTTTCCCTGACTCTTCAGCAGGCTGAAAAATGAATTTAATTTTCCCTTTTACTGGTACATAGCCAATTTCCTTTAAGCATCTTGCTGCTAAAAGGACCATAGTCATGTGGGCATCATGTCCACATGAATGATTTGCTCTCCAAGTTCCTCCAACATTTTGCCAAAGTGCGTCCATATCTGTTCTTAAAGCAACTGTACTTCCTTCCGTATCTCCATCCCAGTTTAAAACGACACCATAATGTTGATCAAAGGTTTTATAATGGAATCCCAATTGCTCCGCTTCACGAATAATATATTCCTTTGTTTTTTTCTCTTTCCAGCTTATTTCAGGGTTTTCATGAAAGTGAGTAAAAACATCTAATATTGTATTTTGATTATCTTCAACCCATTTTTTAATATGTTCTATCATATTCGCACCTTCTATTAGTATCCATTTAATGGATCAACCTGTATTTCGTAACCCTGCAGCTATTCCACTAATAGTTAATAATACTTGAGTTAATAATTCATCATTTGGTTCATTTGTTTTACGTAGCTCTTTAATTAGTTCTACTTGTATAAAGTTTAACGGATCAACGTATGGATTTCTTCGGTGCACCGAGTCTTTGATATTTGGCGTTTGATCCAATAATTCTTCATCCTTTGTAATCGTTAAAAGGATTTTTTTCGTTTTATTGTATTCCTCAACTATATTGTTAAAAATACGCTCACCAATTTGTTGATCGTCCACGAGTGCTGAATATTCTTTTGCTGTTGTAATATCTGCTTTCATTAATGCCATTTGTAGATTATCAATGGTTGATCGGAAAAATGGCCATTGTTCATACATTTCTTGAAGTACCTTTACGTTTTCTACACCTTTTGATGCAAAGCTTTCCAACCCGGTTCCTGCTGCATACCATGCTGGGAATAGTTGCCTGCTTTGAGTCCATGCAAATACCCACGGTATCGCGCGTAAATTTTCAAATTTCGCACTATTTTTTCGAGCCATTGGTCGAGAGCCAATATTCAACTCAGCCAGTTCCTTTAATGGAGTAGCTTGATTGAAATAGGTTAAGAAATCTCCATCTTGGAAAACAAGTGATTGATACTTTGTTAAGGCTTCAGTTGAAATCTCTTCAATTGCCTCTACCCAACGCGCTTCTCGAATATGTCCTTGTTCAGATTCCTTCAATACATGCGCAGAGGCTTTTAACAACGTTGAAGTTGCTTGCTCTAAACTTCGAAATGCTATGTCTTCCAATAAATATCGAGATGATAGCACTTCCCCTTGTTCAGTGATTTTCACTCCATCTCCTAATGTTTCGGCTGGTTGAGATAGTAAGCTTCTTTGGAGAGTACCGCCACCACGACCTAATGAACCACCACGTCCATGGAAAAATTTCAAACTAATGTTATATTTTTTTGCCATTGCATGTATTTCCATTTGAGCTTTATATAATTTCCAATTTGCCGTTAATGTGCCCCCATCTTTACTTCCATCTGAATAGCCTAGCATAATTTCCTGTTGGTCATTTAATTTTTCGAGTTGCTTCCGGTATACAGGCATTTGGAAAAGAGTTTCCATAATATTTGGACCTGCAGTTAAATCATCAATGGTTTCTAACAACGGAGCCACATTTAAATCTGTTTCTACAGTGCCATCAGCATGAAGTCGGTATATACCCGCTTCTTTTGCCAATACTAAAACTTCCAATAAATCACTTGCCGATTGAGTCATACTTACTAAATAAACATAGATCGATCGCTTTCCAAATTCTCGATGTGCCTTGTTTATAAGCTTAAATACCTCAATCATCTCTTGTGTTTCCTTTGAATAATCCTCATGCAAAAGTAATAGTGGTCTTGGATCATTTAAGATACTCTGCAGAAGATTCAGCTTCTCTTCTTCGGAAAGTGATGGATAGTGTTTAGTTAAACCGACCTTCCGCAAAATTTCTGCAATAGCAGCTTCGTGTTCACCACTATGGTTTCGAATATCCAATGTAGCTAAATGGAATCCAAAAAGTTGAACTTGACGGATTAGCTTTTGAAGCATCTTTAATTCATGGTTAGTTGGATGATGTTGATAGATGCTTCTTTGGATCATCAATAAATCTTGTAAAAATTCCTCTGCAGAACAATAACCCATTTCAGATTTGCCAACTTGTTTTAATCGTTCAATCATAATCGCAAATTTCCGACGATAAACTTCTATTTCAATTGGCCATCGCAATTCTTCTGTCACATATTTTACTTCTTCATCTGCTAACGAATTGAGAAGCTCTTGGCTAACTTCAGCTCTAGTCGTGGTATGACTGAAACGTTTCATTAATTCAACAAGTACTGCCTTATATTTTTTTAAAATTAGTCTTCTTTGCCGATTGAGTGTTTCCCATGTTACCTCAGGTGTAACATTTGGGTTGCCATCACGGTCTCCACCAATCCAAGAACCAAAACGAAGAAAGTGCGGTACTTTCCAATCCTGTTCAGGATAATGTTCTTTAAGCGAGTCTTCCACTTCTTGATGAATTTCAGGTAAAACATCAAAAAGTGTTTGATCAAAATAATAAAGACCATTTTTCACTTCATCAATAACCGTTGGTTTTGTACGTCTCAATTCATCCGTTTGCCAAAGAACAGTAACTTCATTAAACAGGCTTTCTTCTATTTTTTGGCGTTCCTTCATTGACAGAAGAGGATTGTCTAGGTTTTTTAGAATATCCGCAATTCTTTTTTGAATTTCTAGAATGGACCTTTTTGTAGCCTCGGTTGGATGAGCAGTAATAATTAACTCTAGTGATAAAGTATTTAAGACATTTTGAATAATTTCTGAACTTATTTTATTTTCTTGAAGGGAAACGATTGCACTTTCAATCGAGCCAGGCTGTACATTAACATCTGATTTTAACTGATATTCTCTTCTGCGGCGGATTCGGTGATTTTGTTCTGCTGCATTTATTAAGTGGAAATAAACAGAGAATGCTCGAATGATTTGTCTTCTAAGGTTGGGATCAAGACTAGAAATTTCTTGTTTGAGTTCTTGATAATTAGAATCATCATTTTGATTACGAAGTGATTTACACATTTCACGGATTTTTTCTACCTTATTAAACAGTTCTAATCCCCCATGATAAACAAGGATTTCACCAAGTATATTTCCAAGCATCTTAACATCCCGTCGTAACGGAAGGCTGCTGTCATTTGCTTTAACTTCAGTCGTCATCATTATCACCTTCCCTAGTGAGATTTTTGAATTTTTAAATAATATAACATATCTTTAACGGTGTAGTGTAGTAAAACATCTCATTCTCCCGCTTATTTATTCTTCATGACCTCAATAAAATGAGATAAAATTCTTGCAGTTAATCCCCAAATCACCCTATTTTCATATAGGTAAAAGTATTCTTCCATTTGTCTAGCTCGCCAATTATAATCTTTCCCTCCTACTAATAGGTCAAATGGAAAGCTTTCTTCTGGCTCAACTTTAAAGTTTACTCGATATATCCTCGGGGTATTTTCTAAGAAAAAAGATAGAGGAACAGAAAAAACCTCCTCCACCTCTGATTTATTTAGTTGCAGTTTATCAGCATTGTTTATAAATCCAGCAAAAGGATAAACAATCATCCCGAACGGTGTAACAAGATAATCCAATGGAAAAACATTCAAAATATCTTCATTATTTAAACCTAATTCTTCCATTGTCTCTCGAATAGCCGTTTCTTTTTCGCTTTTATCTGAGGGGTCCATTTTTCCTCCTGGGAAACAGATATCACCCGGCTGTCTTCTTAATAGATGAGATCTAACCTCAAATAGTATATGGACACCATCATCTTTTTGTATAAGTGGCAATAGGATGGAAAATTTCGAATAATTTTCACTCCCCAATACCTTGGACTGATGGTTTTTTAGTTTGACTAACACCTTCTCTATTTCCATTAGTAACACCCCATTTCGCATTACAT
>DASQIV010000474.1:0-2180 GCA_035631415.1 Pseudoneobacillus sp.
CAAAAAAAAATAAAATGAATTTATTATTTATTAAACGACTTTATTATTCGTCTACAAATACGCATATACGGTTATTTATTTGTGAAGAGGATTACTTAGGCTAGAAGTTAGTTAGAAACTTGTATTCTAAGAATTAAAAGTTAATGAGCAGATTGAAAATTATTATATCTAAATCTAAATATACTTAATGGTTGATTTTGATATAAAATAAACTGTACGGTCAGTTATAACTCAACCCATAAATGTAGTCTCTCCTTTACTCTACATTTTAACCATACCACACCTGGTGCTTCATTTAATTCTTTAAACATTAACAAAGGACGCTGATTTCACAGAAACAGATAATATCGAAAGTTATATCACAGTTAATAATGGAACAAGTCCTCTACCAATTTAGATGAGGTGGGTATTATGTTCACACAAATAACAGAAGAGATGGAAGTTGTTATAAATATTTAGCGCATTTTGAAAGGGGAAAAAGGGGTATGAGCATCAAGGAATATAGAAAGATATTTGGTAATCGTGTTTATAAAAGGCTTTTCTTTGCTCAGTTAACGTCTCAACTTGGTTCTGTTATTGGTGTTATCGCATTTACCTTTTATATCCTCGATCGATTTAGTAGCCAACCCATATTTGCTACACTAACGGAAATGATGTACGCGTTACCTATGTTATTTGTTTTTTTCTTAACTGGAGTTTTTGCTGATAAATTTGATCGTCAGAAAATAGCCCTATACAGTGATTGGATTTGTTCATTATTAAGTATTATGTTGTTATTATTTATTTGGATTGATATACTTCCACTTGTTTATTTGACCATTTTTCTTCGAAGTGGGGTAGGCAAATTTTTTCAACCGGCACAAAGTTCATTGGTTCATGGAATTCTTTCTAAAGAAGATTATCCAATTGCTATGGGCATGAATTCACTATTGATGAGTATTTTTATCATAGCTGGCAATGGTATCGGTGCTTTTGTTTATTGGTGGGTAGGTATTTCTGGAGCAATTCTTATAGATGCATTAAGTTATTTGGTATCTGGCATTCTAATTGGGAAAATTGCCATTAACAATGAATTGAGGAAACCAAATGGGGAATTCAAACTCAAAGATATTAACGTTCGTATGATTATTAATGATTTCCATTTAGGTATTCAATATGTTTTACAACAGAGAGTTATATTTTCATTACTATTGGGTATCATTTTTTTGGGTGTAATAAATGGTGGTTTAACTGTTATGAATATCTTTATTATGAAATATAAGCTTGCACCTGAAACATACGAACAAACCCAAATACTCCTATCATGTGTATCGGGGACTAGTGTATTAATCAGTAGTCTTTGTGCAGTATTTCTTACAAAAAAATTCCCATACTATAAATTGATTATAGCTAGCTTTATATTGCCGGGAATCGTTTTTATCTTAGAAGCACAAGTAACAAATCCATTATTATTTATGTTATTTCATTTTATTTTCGCCTTTACAGTACCTATTTTCAATGTTGCATTTTCTGGTTGGCTTGGAAGTGTGGTAGATCAAAGGATGATGGGACGTGTACAAGGTTTAATAGCTCCATTATCACTAATAACCATGACACTTACTCAAGGATTTATTGCTTTCGCATTTCCTAAATACATCTCAGTAGAAATAATATTCTATATTGTTGGGAGTGCAGCATTAATTTTAGGACTTTATTATATTACCAAACTTCCTAGATTGGCAAAATTGGAAGAGGTTAAACAAATAGGAAGTGTGGATGCTAATGTAATTTAGTTACTACTTATTTCAAGGTAAAAGAGAAGAAGATTTATGAGCAGTATAGCAATAGAATATGATTTATCAAATAAGCAGCCACTAAAAACTCTAAGGAGTTAATATAGAAGCTTTTCTTCTTCTGATATTATTAATGACTATTATAAATAAAATGACTATTCAGTTTAAAATATAAATAAATGATCTCATTTTTTATTAATAGTATATATATAGTCATTATGTCATAGGGTTCATTGGGGTAAATAGTTAAATTAATAGCACTATATAAAGAAGAAATAGTTTTTCTTTTTGTTATCACCCCAATGAAATATGTAATGTTCTGTTGTATATGAAAAGGGGGATATCGCAGTGTCTAAGCCATTTTTACTTATCAACTAATTTAGAATTATTAAATTAAGGAGATTACAT
>DASQIV010000475.1:0-7028 GCA_035631415.1 Pseudoneobacillus sp.
ACAAATTCAAGCAGCTACAGCCGTTGCTAATAATGGCCAAATGATGAAACCTCATGTTATTCAAAAAATTGTAGATGGGGATAGTGGAAAAGTATTAACTGTAAATAAACCAGAGGTAGTAGGGGAACCAATCTCAGCAGCAACTGCCAAACAAGTAAGAGATATTTTAGAATCAGTCGTTACATCACCAAATGGGACAGGGAGTCGATATAAAATTGATGGATATTCTGTAGCCGGAAAAACGGGGACAGCTCAAATTCCTGGTCCGGACGGTAAGTACTTAACAGGTGCTCAAAATTATATCTTCTCATTTTTAGGGATGGCTCCAAAAGATGATCCAAAATTAATCGTCTATGTTGCTGTACAGCAACCCGAAATCGATAATTATTTTAATGGCTCAATCCCTGTTGCAATGGTGTTTAACTCTGTCATGAAGAATAGTTTACAGTATATGAATATTGAACCAACCAAAACTAAAAAGGCAGCAACTTTTGATTTACCTAATGTGAAAAATCAATCGGTAGATGTGGCAAAAAAATTATTAGAATCTAAGGGACTAGAAGTGGTCCTGATGGGGAATGGATCAAAAGTAGTTGATCAGTTGCCTGTTGAAAATTCTATGATTCTCCAAGGGGAAAAGGTTATTTTAAAAACAGATGGGAAAATCATTCTTCCTGATCTTCAAGGATGGTCTCTTCGTGATTCTATAAAAGTTGCCAATCTAGCATCCTTAAAATTAAACCCTATTGGGAATGGATTTGTAGTAAAGCAAAATATAGCTCCAGGAACAACAACAAGAGAAGGGGAATATTTAATCCTAGATTTGAAAACTCCAAAAGAACAGTTCGAAATAATGGAGGATGCAAAGAAGAAAAGTGAAAATCCAAATCCAGAAGAAGCTACAACAGAGGTAAAAGATTAATTATGCTCGCTCAATAGCTCGTTCTAATAATAAAGGTACAAGCATATATTTTAAACGATAAACAAGAGTTGAAATTGAATCCATTTGATTTCTTCAATATCAAATCTTACTCTTATTCTGTGAAAACAGAATTAACCTTTGTAAATTAGGACGAGCAAAAGGAGGAGCGTTCAACTATATGCGTGTTTCAAATGTGACAGTAAGAAAGCGATTAGCCGTCGCGCTATTTATTGGTATTTTGATTTTCTTAATCATTGATATTCGTTTAGGTTATGTTCAATTTGTTTTGGGTGATATGCTAACGGATCGAGCACGGGACTCTTGGAGTCGGAACATTCCTTTCGAGCCAGAAAGGGGACAAATTGTAGATAGAAACGGCGTTGCTCTTGCCACAAATATTAGTTCCCCAACTGTTTATGTTGTTCCAAGACAAATAAAGAAACCTGCCGAGGCAGCCGAAAAATTAGCTGCTGTCCTTAATATGTCAAAAGAAAGTGCATATAAGCAAATTACACAGAGAACATCTAGTGTAAGAATAAAAGAAGGTCGTAAGATTTCACATGAAAAAGCTAAAGAAATTAGATCATTAGGAATCGAAGGAGTTTATATAGGAGAAGATTCGAAAAGACATTATCCATTCGGTAGTTATTTATCCCATGTATTAGGTTTTGCTGGAATAGATAATCAAGGTTTAATGGGGTTAGAACTTTTTTATGATAAAGAATTAAGTGGGAAAAGAGGATCCGTTCAATTCTATGCAAATGCTAAAGGTGAACGGATGAACGATATGGCGGATGACTATGAGGCACCTGTCGATGGCTTGGATTTGAAATTAACAATCGATACGAAGGTTCAAACGATAGTGGAGAGAGAATTAGATATTGCGCAAGCAAAATACAATCCTGATGGTATTATTGCTATCGCGATGAATCCAAATACGGGTGAAATTTTGGCCATGTCAAGTCGGCCGGATTTTGATCCAGCTAATTTTCGAAACGTTCCTCAGGAAGTATACAACCGAAATTTACCGGTTTGGAGTACATATGAGCCTGGGTCAACTTTTAAAATCATAACTCTTGCAGCCGCACTTCAAGAAGGAAAAGTAAATTTAGAAAAAGAGCATTTTCATGACCCTGGATATGTAAAGGTTGAAGGAGCCACATTACGATGTTGGAAAAAAGGTGGTCATGGCTCTGAAACCATGTTAGAAGTGGTACAAAATTCATGTAATCCAGGATTTGTTGAACTTGGACAGCGGCTTGGGAAGAATACGTTATTTAAGTATATAAAGGACTTCGGATTTGGTCAAAAAACAGGTATTGACCTTCAAGGAGAAGGAACAGGAATTATGTTTAGCCTACCAAAAGTGGGTCCTGTAGAGTTAGCAACTACTGCATTTGGTCAAGGGGTATCTGTTACACCTATTCAGCAAGTAACAGCTGTTTCTGCTGCTGTTAATGGTGGAACGTTATACACTCCTTTTATTGCAAAAGAGCTTATTGATCCAATTACAAAAGAAGTTGTAATGAAAAATACACCGAAGGCAAAACGAAGAGTGATATCTGAAGAAACTTCAAAAGAAATCCGTCATGCCCTAGAAAGTGTAGTAGCTCAAGGGACAGGTGGAAGAGCTTTTGTTGATTCCTACAGAGTAGGTGGAAAAACGGGTACAGCACAGAAAGCCCAAAATGGTCGTTATCTAGAAAACAATCATATCGTATCTTTCATTGGATTTGCGCCAGCAGATGACCCACAATTAGTAGTCTATGTTGCAGTTGATAATCCAAAGGGTACGGTTCAATTTGGTGGGGTGGTATCTGCGCCAATTGTAGGTGCGATTATGGAAGATAGTTTACATTCACTTGGAGTAAAGCCAAGAAAAGATCAAATTCCAAAGAAAATGACTTGGGAAGATGTTCCATTAATTGAAGTGCCAGATGTAGTCGGATTAAAGAAAATAGAATTACAGGAAATGTTTGTTAATTTAAAAATAGACGCAAGTGGTGAAGGTGACATTGTAGTTAAGCAAGCGCCAGAACCAGGTACGAAAATAAAAGAAGGTTCAACCATCAGGCTTTATTTTTCAGATAAAGAAGAGAATGAATAATGTAAAAGAAATTGGGCGGCACCTCTTACGCCGCCTATTTTCGCTTGAGTACTTTTACCTGTTTTAATCTTGTCCTTCTAGGTTGAAATGGTGATTTTCTTTAAATTCATGTAAAATTAAACACACATATAATTGATGTATGGTATTATTTTTAAATGTGTTTTGTTTTATATAGAAGGGATATGAATAATAATGAATTTATATCAATTAGTAAATCAATTGCATTTACTTGTTCCGTATACGGGTCCAAACCCGGAGATTACATCCATTGAAAATGATAACCGTAAAGTAAGAAAAGGAAGTCTATTTATTTGTTTAAAAGGATATAACGCCGATGATCATGATTTTGCGAAATCGGCCATAGAAAATGGAGCATCTGCCATTATTGCTGAAAGAGTACTTGATGTAGATGTACCTGTCATTATTGTAAAAGATACTTATCGAGCAATGGCTGTGTTGGCTGATTTTTATTACGGGCAACCAAGCCATAAACTACATCTTATTGGTATTACAGGAACAAATGGGAAAACAACAACCAGCCATCTTATTGAAAAAATATTCTCTGACCAAAACATAAAGACTGGTTTAATTGGTACCATGTATACAAAAATAAGAGACGAAAAAATCGAAACTAAAAATACAACTCCGGAGAGTCTTACCTTGCAAAAGACATTTCGAAGTATGATAGATAAAGAAGTTGAAATGGCTGTAATGGAAGTTTCCTCTCATGCTTTAGATTTAGGTAGAGTACATGGCTGTGACTTTAATATAGCGGTGTTTACAAATCTAAGCCAAGACCATTTGGATCATCATAAAACAATGGAAGATTATAAGCAGGCAAAGGGTCTATTATTTTCCCAATTAGGCAATGTTTTTCATTCTGATAAGCCCAAATATGCTATCTTAAATGCTGATGATCAAACTATTGAAGACTACTCGAAGGTAACCGCAGCTCATATCGTAACCTACGGTATTGACCAAGAAGCAGATATAAGAGCGATTAATATAAAACTTACAGCAAAGGGGACCGAGTTTGATGTTTTGATTCATAATCAGAAACATCCTATTTCGATTCAATTAGCAGGGAAATTTAATATCTATAATACTCTAGCAAGTATTGCGGTAGGATTAATTTCAAATATTGAGCTTTCGAACATCATTTCTTCATTAGAAGAAATAAAAGGTGTGGCAGGCAGGTTTGAGCTTGTGAATAACGGCCAAGATTTTTCTGTCATTGTTGATTATGCACACACCCCTGATAGTTTAGAGAACGTTTTAAAAACGATCCAACAAATAGCTGAAAAAGATATATATGTGGTTGTTGGATGTGGTGGAGATCGTGATAAAACCAAAAGACCTTTAATGGCAAAAATTGCATGTCAATATGGTACACACCCTATTTTCACTTCTGATAATCCACGCAGTGAGGATCCAAAAGAAATTCTTAAGGATATGGAAGCGGGAGTTCAAGGGGGAAATTATCAAACCATTATGGACCGTAAAAACGCTATTCATTATGCAATTAGTCAAGCAAAAACTGGAGATGTTGTTTTAATTGCTGGAAAAGGTCATGAAACTTATCAAATAATTGGGGATAAGACCTATGATTTTGATGATCGTATAGTAGCAAAAGAGGCTATTGAGGAGAGATAAAATGTTTATAGCATATAGCGATTTGGTCCGTTTTTTTCCAAAATCGCAAGGTATTAGAGATGAAATACAATTTTACACCGTTTCAACAGATGCTTCTTTACTTCAACCAAAGGGGTTATTTATTCCTTTATTCAATGATTCAGGAGAGTTAAAGGAAGCCATCCAAAATGGAGCTATTGGGGCGGTTTGGGATGAAAAAAGACCTTTACCATCCTATGTTCCAACTCAATTTCCGATCCTTTTTTCGAATAACGTAAAGGATTCACTTAAAACAATAATCGAATCTTATTTAGAACAAATAAATGGAGATAATATAGATATTATGAATATGACAAAATACCTTTTTATTGAAGAAAAGCTTCTGAAAGAAAGTGTTTCTTCATATGATAAACCTGTATTTGAAATTGTATCAAAACCAGAAAGGAGGGGGTAAAAATGTTGGAGCAAGTTATGATATTTTCAATTTTGATGGGTTTCTTAATTACGGTATTACTTTCTCCTATTTTTATTCCCTTCTTAAGAAGGCTAAAATTTGGGCAAAGTATTCGTGAAGAGGGTCCAAAGAGTCATCAAAAAAAATCAGGAACACCTACGATGGGAGGAGTAATGATACTCTTATCCATTGTTGTAACTAGTATAGTAATGGCTGCAAAATTTGAAGTGTTAACAGTAAAGACCTATTTGCTTCTTATCGTAACAGTTGGTTTCGGTTTACTTGGCTTCTTGGATGATTTTATTAAAGTTGTCATGAAAAGAAATCTTGGTTTAACTTCAAAACAAAAGCTTTTAGGTCAAATTATCATTTCTACTATTTTTTATTTTATTTTTAAACAACATGAAGACTTTTCAACGGTTATTTCCATTCCTTTATCAGATATTTCATTTGATTTAGGTTGGCTTTATTTTCCTTTTATTGTTTTTTGGCTTGTTGGATTTTCAAATGCGGTTAATTTAACAGATGGTCTAGATGGACTCGTCTCAGGAACCGCTGCGATTGCATTTGGAGCTTTTGCCGTTTTAGCTTGGAGCTTATCTCAACTAGAGATTGCCATTTTTGCGGTTGCTATTGTAGGAGCGGTGTTAGGATTTCTTGTGTTTAATGCCCATCCTGCAAAGGTATTTATGGGGGACACAGGTTCACTGGCTTTAGGAGGAGCGATAGCGGCTATTGCGATCTTAACGAAGCTTGAAATCATTCTTATTATTATTGGTGGAGTATTTGTAATTGAAACCTTATCGGTCATACTTCAAGTCGCATCTTTTAAAACGACAGGTAGGAGGATTTTTAGGATGAGTCCTCTACATCATCATTATGAGTTGGTAGGCTGGTCTGAATGGCGAGTAGTTGTTACCTTTTGGAGTGTAGGTCTTTTGTTTGCAATACTCGGAATATACATTGAGGTGTGGTTATAGTTGAAACAGATAAAAAAATATGAACATAAAAAAATTCTAGTATTAGGTTTAGCAAAGAGTGGGGTTAGTGCTGCAGCCCTATTACATAAATTAGGTGCTTTTGTCACGATTAATGATAAAAAACCCCTTTCCGATAATCCAGAAGCTCAAGGGCTCCTTGAGCAGGGGATTACGGTTATTTGTGGTGAACATCCTGTAGAATTGATAGATGAAGGATTTGAATTGGTAGTTAAAAATCCTGGTATTCCATATACCAATCCAATGATTAGTAGAGCTTTAGAAAAAGGAATTCCTATAATTACAGAAGTAGAATTAGCCTACGAAGTATCAGATGCTCCTTTTATTGGAATTACAGGGACAAATGGGAAAACAACTACGACAACACTGATCTATGAAATGCTTGAAAAGGGAAATAAGGAGCCTCTTATTGCTGGTAATATTGGGACTGTTGCCTCTGATGTGGCACAAATTGCTACGAATGAGAATCAAATAGTGATCGAGTTGTCGTCTTTCCAATTAATGGGTATTCAATCATTTCGTCCAAAAATTGCTATAATAACCAATCTTTATGATGCCCACCTGGATTACCATGGGACAAGAAAAGAATATTTTGAAGCGAAATCATACATTACGAAGAATCAAACGGAAGAAGACTTTCTCATACTTAATTATGAGCAAGAAGAAGTAATGAATATTGCTCATTTATCCAATGCAAAGATTGTACCTTTCTCAACAAAACGTTATTTGGAGGAAGGAGCATCTGTTAAAGATGGTTGGGTTTATTTTGACGGCGAACCAATTATTCCAAGAAGTCAAATTGCTTTACCCGGAAATCATAATTTAGAAAATATCCTTTCTGCTGTGGCTGCTGCAAAATTAACTGGTGTTAATAATGACTCTATCCAGCATATATTATCTTCCTTTACGGGTGTA
>DASQIV010000476.1:0-12457 GCA_035631415.1 Pseudoneobacillus sp.
GCCATCGTTTAATTTAGACGCACGTTCGAAAATGCGTAGCCCAACGTCACGAGAACCAGTGAAGCTGATGAAACGAGTATCTTTATGGTCTACTAAATAGTCCCCAACTTCCGCGCCACTTCCTGGTACGAAATTTAGTACACCTTTCGGAAGACCTGCTTCTTCCATTACCTCTACGAACTTAGCCGCAACGATTGGCGTTGTAGAAGCTGGCTTTAATAATACTGTGTTACCTGTAACGATTGCTGCCACTGTTGTACCTGCCATGATGGCTAACGGGAAGTTCCAAGGAGAGATAATGATTCCAACTCCTAATGGAATATAATCATATCGGTTAAATTCATTAGGACGGCTGTTCACTGGAACACCATCTTTAATAGTTAACATTTGACGAGCATAGAATTCTAGGAAATCGATGGCTTCTGCAGTATCAGCATCCGCTTCATTCCAAGGCTTTCCTGCTTCTTTTGTCAAAAGAGCAGAGAATTCATGCTTACGACGACGAATAATCGCAGCTGCTTTAAATAAAACATCAGCACGTGTTTCAGGCTTTACCTTTTTCCATGTTTTAAACGCTTCAACTGCCGCTTGCATAGCCTGTTCTGCTAACTCACGATTTGCTTTTGAAACGCGACCAATTAACTCTTCTTTATTGCTTGGATTATAAGAAGCAATTTTATCTTCAGTTGTGATATACTCTCCACCAATAACCAATGGATAATCTTGACCTAAATAGCCTTTTACTGTTTCTAAGCCCTTTAAATAAGCATTGCGATTGCTATCATCAGCAAAGCTTGTAAATGGCTCATGTTTGTAAGGTTGTACCATCTTTTTAACGCCTCCTATGTATAAAACGTTTCAACCTTTATCATTTTATCATGATTCATCACAGTGCTTCAATGAATTACAAATCCTTTTGAATTTTCGAAAAAGTATGACATAAAAAAGAACCCAACTAAGGTGATTTAGAAAATAACTAAACCACCACTTGAATGTCAGGTCCTATTACAGTACTCGTACTATTTTACATAAAGTTTTACTCGTAAATGTGAACAAATGGTTCATCTTGGTCAGCTTTACGAACAATAAGAGCTTCAGCACCACTGACAGAAGTAATATCTACTTCAACAGATATATAACTTGGAAAGTGTTCCATAACAAGCCCTGTTACATATTGCGTGAAGCCAATAGCTTCGGCTTTTCCATAGAATTGGATCGGAATCGATATTTTTAAATCCTCTAGTTGATCACCATTATAAAAAGCTTTCCCAATGACTCCAGTAAAGTTTGGAAAATATTCTTCCACATCTTGTTTGAAATTTAAGAATGAGGTCACATCATCACGATGATCATCCGTCGCATCGGTTGAAGGAAATAAGTAATATTTTTCATTTACATTTTCCCACTTATCAATATTTGATGAACCTTTATCTACAACTGTATATGTGTAGAAGTTACCTGGCACAACGGCTGATTTGCTTTGTTGTTCAAATAAAGCAACCATAATAGGTACATCCTTTAATCCAGGCTTGCTTCTTAATCTTCTTACTACCTCAGCTGCAATCCTCTTACCTTCTTTATCCATTACATCCTTTGGTATCTTCTTTTCAAACGTTGGACCATATTGTTCCGTTTGATAGTAATAAATAGAATTTAAGGCTAAGCCAACCACTACCCCACCTAGTTGAACTGTATCATTTTCATTTTTTATTAAATAGTTATGTTCTAGGATATGGGCTAAATATATAGGACTTTTGATATTTTCTTCCTTTATTGCCTGCTGATCCTTTTTGGTTTCCAATACTGGGTTTAGACCAATATTTTCTGCTTCCGATAATTTTTCTTCCTTTAACTGTGCAGGAGTATATTTTCGGTTCAACCAAAGGCCAACCTCTTTACTATCTAGCGCTTGCCCTTCTTGAAATAAATATTGGTCCGGATTAAAGGATTGCTGAGCCAATCTCATTAATCCTGTTTCAAATTCTCCAATATCATTTCGTGTGTTTAAATTATAAACAACCATTCCTCGTGCTTTACTAGGTTCAAACGGAAGAATCGTCCGATAGTATTGGTCGGAGATTTTGTATTTTGGAATGATGGCTTTTTTTTGTTTTGAGTCCTTCTTTTCTTGAACCACTTCCTGTTGCTTATTGAAATTTGGTGCACAACCGCTTAGCAAAAGGAAGATGGACAGTAGAACCATGTAGAAAAGTCTCACTGATTCCCACCTCTTATTTTTGAAGTTCTTCGAGCATTTTCTCCTCGCTCCATATTTCTATACCTAATTCTTGCGCCTTAGTAAGCTTGGAGCCAGCTTCCTCTCCGGCAATGACTAAATCCGTTTTTTTACTTACGCTTCCAGCCACTTTTGCACCCAATGCTTCTAATTGGTCCTTTGCTTCATTTCGAGATAGCTGTTCTAGTTTACCTGTTAATACAACTGTTTTCCCAGCAAAAAAGGAATCAGAATCAGCAGCAGATACAGGTTTAGGACCTTTGTATTCCATATTAACCCCAGCATCTGTAAGTTCTTCTATTAATTCATGAACCTCTTCATTTTCAAAATACGTAAAGATGGAGTCAGCCATTTTCTCACCAATTTCATTAATCGCTGTTAGTTCATCTCTAGTTGTTTGAGAAAGACGATTCATCGTTTCAAACTGCTGAGCCAATGTCTTGGCTGCTTTGGCACCTACATGTCTAATTCCAAGACCAAACAATAGCTTTTCTAATGAATTTTGCTTAGAAGCCTCAATAGCGCTTAATAAGTTGTTAACAGATTTTTCACCCATCCGCTCTAATCCGAGTACCTGTTCTTTTGTGAGTTTATACAAATCCGCTACATCTTCAATTAATTTCTCTTGAAAAAGCTGACTAATGACCTTCTCACCAAGTCCATCAATATTCATCGCATCACGAGAGACAAAATGAATAAGACCCTCACGTATTTGTGCAGGACATTTAGGGTTAATACAACGCAAAGCTACTTCTTCCTCTAAACGGACTAACTCACTTTCACATTCTGGACAGTGAGTAGGCATATGAAATTCCTTTTCCGCCCCGGTTCTTCTCTCTGGAAGAACGTTAACCACTTCAGGAATAATATCCCCAGCTTTTTTAATGACAACAAAATCACCAATCTTGATGTCTTTTTCTCTGATTAAATCTTCATTATGCAGGGAAGCTCTTTGAACCGTAGTTCCTGCTACTCGCACAGGTTCTAGAATAGCTGTTGGTGTCACAACACCTGTTCTACCAACGCTTAATTCAATATCCTTTAGTACGGTCACAACTTCTTCTGCAGGAAACTTATAGGCTATCGCCCATCTTGGACTTTTTGCTGTTGTTCCTAACTCTTCTTGTTGTGCGAGGGAATCAACTTTAATAACCATCCCATCTATTTCATATGGAAGATGTGGTCTTTTTTCAGTCCAGCCTTGTACAAACTCAATTACTTCGTCAATAGTAGCAAATCTTCGACGCTCTTGATTCGTTTTGAAACCAAGTTTTTCTAAATAATCTAGACCTTGACTATGAGAGGTTACCCCAGTTGCCCCTACATCGGCAATCGCATATAAAAATAAATCTAGGTTTCTTGAAGCGGCAATTTTTGGATCTAGCTGACGTAAGGAGCCCGCCGCAGCATTTCGAGGATTTGCAAATGGTTCTTCTCCATTTTCCTCTTTCACCGCATTTAAAGCTTCGAACGATTTCTTAGGCATAAAAGCCTCACCACGAACTTCCATTGTGACAGGTTCAGAAAGTCTTAATGGGATAGACTTAATTGTTTTTAAATTGGCTGTGATATCTTCCCCTATGGAGCCGTCTCCTCTTGTCGCCCCTTGGATAAATAGACCATCCTCATAGCGAAGGGAGACTGCAAGTCCATCAATTTTCAATTCGCAGACATAGGCAATATCCCCGCCAACACTTTGCCGGACACGACGATCAAAATCCTTTAAGTCCACTTCATTAAAAGCATTTCCAAGACTTAGCATGGGTGTGCGGTGTTCTACTTTTTTAAAAGCATCTAGCACTGCTCCCCCAACCCGTTGAGTGGGCGAATCCGGAGTTTTTAGTTCAGGGTACTGTTCCTCAAATCCCACTAGTTCTTTTAATAATTGATCATATTCGGCATCAGGTACTGTTGGTTTATCTAATACATGGTACTGATAGTTATATTGGTTCAATAGACTTTGTAATTCTTTTACTCGAGATTCCGCAGGTTTTACATCCATTAAGGCAGTCTCCTAACCAGATTTTATGCTTTCTTAATCGGTGCGAATTTCGCTAATAATCGTTTAATACCCACAGGGCTCGGAAAGGCAATATCAAGCTCTTTCCCTTCGCCTTCACCTTTGACACTTACAACCGTACCAATTCCCCATTTGCCGTGTTCTGCTTTATCACCAACACTCCAATCAAAACCTTCTCCACCCGTAGATTGAATATTAGGTCTCGTTACTGCAGGCTTACGGACACCTGGCATTGCAGCCTGACGATTTGCAGAGTTAAAACCAGCACTTGCCATTCGGTTTTGAGGTTGGAATGGTTCAATCAAATCTTCTGGAATCTCTTTAATGAATCTTGAAGCAGGGTTCATACTTGTCCGTCCAAAAAGAGTACGCATTTGTGCGTTAGTAATATATAGATCATGCTCAGCACGCGTGATTCCAACATAAGCTAAGCGTCGCTCTTCTTCCATTTCTGCTTCTTCCATTAAAGAACGTGAATGAGGGAATACCCCTTCCTCTAAGCCTATTAAAAAGACTACCGGGAACTCCAAGCCTTTTGCAGAGTGAAGAGTCATTAAGACAACTGAATCTGCTGGCTGGCCTTCTTCGTCAAGACGATCAATATCAGCTACTAGAGCGAGGTCCGTTAAAAACGCCACTAAGCTTTTATCTTCATTTACTTCTTCAAAATTCTTCGTAACAGAAAGTAATTCCTCTAAGTTTTCTAGTCTGCTTTGGGCTTCAATCGTTTTCTCCGCCTTCAGCATTTCACGATAGCCAGACTTCTCTAATACTTCTTCTACAAGCTCTGTAACGGATAAAAACTCTTGCTGCTGCGAGTACCCATTTATTAAATTATAGAAATCCCTACATGCCTTTGTAATTTTCGGGCTAAGACCAATTAATTCAATCGAGTCTAATGCCTGATACATAGAGATATCATGCATAGCAGCAAAGTCAGCAATTTTATCAACTGAGCTTGAACCAACTCCTCGTTTCGGAACATTGATGACACGCTGCAAGCTAATATCATCATCAGGATTCGCAATTAATCGTAAGTAAGCTAGTATGTCCTTAATTTCTTTACGGTCATAGAACTTAATACCGCCGACAATCGAATACTCAATATTCGATTTCAGCAGCGATTCTTCCATGACACGCGATTGGGCATTCGTACGATATAAGATGGCTATCTCTGAAGCCTTCCTTTTGCCGGAATCCACTAACTCTTTAATCCTTCCAATAACAAATTGTGCTTCGCCTTGTTCACTGTCGGCACGGTAATAAACAATTTTATTTCCTTCCGCATTCTCTGTCCATAGGTTCTTTGGCTTACGATTTGAGTTATTTTCGATTACCTTATTGGCAGCTAGAAGAATTCTTTTCGTTGAACGATAGTTTTGCTCAAGAAGAATCACATTTGCATTTGGATAGTCTTTTTCAAAGGATAAAATATTCGCTATATCTGCTCCACGCCAGCGATAGATGGATTGGTCTGAATCTCCAACCACACATAGATTTTTAAATCGGCTAGCTAACAATTTAACAAGCATATATTGAGCACGGTTTGTATCCTGATACTCATCAACATGAATATATTGAAATTTCCGTTGGTAATATTCTAGAACCTCTGGAACTCTATTAAATAGCTGAATGGTCATCATAATCAGGTCATCAAAATCGAGAGCTTGATTTTTTCGTAGTCGTTTTTGATACTCTGTATAGACATCACTTACAACTTGATCAAAATAACCGCCTACCTGCTTTGCATATTCCTCTGTATCCATTAGTTCATTTTTCGCACTACTTATTGAGCCTAGTAATGCTCTAGGATCAAATTTTTTCGGATCAATATTTTTGTCTTTTAAAATTCCTTTAATAACAGATTGTTGGTCAGTTGTATCAAGAATTGTAAAATTACGATTAAATCCGATACGGTCGATATCACGTCGTAAAATTCTTACACACATCGAGTGAAAGGTCGAGATCCATATCTCTTCCGCAACTCCGCCCATCAAATTTTTAATTCGTTCCTTCATTTCTCGAGCTGCTTTATTCGTGAAGGTAATGGCTAAAATATTGTAAGGATTAACTCCCTTTTCAACCATTAAAAAGCCGATACGGTGAGTTAGCACTCTTGTTTTACCACTACCAGCACCAGCCATGAGTAATAATGGACCTGCTGTTGTTTTCACTGCATTTTGTTGTTCCGGGTTTAAACCATTTAATAATCGTTCCGTCAAAAATTGCATTTTCTCCATCACCGCCATACAAACATATGTTCTTATTTATATTTTACTCATCTCGCACTTAATAATCAAACCATTTCTTTTACGGCTTGTACTGTTTTTAAAGCTTCATCCAGATTCTCGTAAATGACATTCCCAACTACAATGACATCTGCGTGTGTTGACATTTCTTTCGCCTTTTTAGCCGAATCAATGCCCCCACCGTAAAAAAGGGTTGTTTTCTCCAGTACCTTTTTAACTTCAGACACCAACTCTGGTTGACCGTATGTTCCACTATATTCTAGGTAAAAAATTGGTAACTGGAACATCTTTTCTGCCATTCTTGCATATGCAAGAACATCTTCTTTACTTAGATCGGTATTGGCAGAAGTATATTCAGCTGCCTTACAATCGGCATTCAAAATACAATAGCCCTCCATCAATGTTTCATCCCAATCCATTAATTCCCCATATTCTTTTAACGCTTCATGGTGAAGCCCTACAATCCACTTTGGATCATCGCTATTTAATACGGTTGGAATAAAATAAAGATCAAAGCCAGGAGAAATGGTATCCATCGAAGAAATTTCATAAATACAGGGTACTGTATATCGTCGGATTCTTGCCATTAAATCTAAAACAGCTTCTATTGTAACGCCATCCGTTCCACCTACGATAACAGCATCCGTTCCAGATTCACAAATCTGCTCAAGGCTCTCATCCGTTATCTCTTTATTGGGATCTAATTTAAATACATGACGCCATTCACGTACATCATACATACGTTACGCCTCCTATCACCATCCCACTGCCGTTTGGAAAAAGATTTCCCTTTTCCAAGGAAGAAGGGACTTTACTTTTTCAAAAGCATGGGAAAAACATTTCACATTATTCCATTCAATCATTATAGCATTTGTACACATGACAAACAAAAACAAACAAAAGTAAAATTTGGCTGCCTTTGGGAAACTTTCTCAGAATAAAAAGCGCAAGCGCCTTGATAAGCCCCGACAAGCAAATGTTCTCTAATCTGTGAAGTCCGTTTTTTGACTTCATGGATTAGAGGTTATTTGACCTCGAGGGGCTAGGCGCTGGAGCTGGATTACTATAAATTAATTCAGAGTTAGACACAACTTGTATTTTTATAAAATTCTAAGCAATAAAAAAAGGTCGACTACCTATTCTAGTAGCCAACCTTCTTCTGTATATTATTCTTCTGTAACAGCTGTTTGTTCCTCTTTAATTCGATCTAATGCCATTTCATAAGCATCATTTCCATAATTTAAACAACGCTTCACACGTGAAATCGTTGCTGTACTTGCACCTGTCTCTGTTTCAATCTTATGATAGGTTTTACCCTCTCTTAACATGCGTGCCACTTCTAAGCGTTGTGCCAAAGATTGAATTTCATTGACTGTTGCTAGATCATCAAAAAATCGATAGCACTCATCTAGATCTTTAAGTGACAAAATAGCATTAAATAATTGATCTAGTTCTTTTCCTCTTAATTTATCAATTTGCATGTTCTTTACCCCTTTAATATCGATTAATTATTTTCAATTGAAACTGATTTTTGAAGTCCTTGGTCGGTTGGAATAACGTTGATCCAAGTCTTACCTGGAACCATTAGTGCTTCCTTTCCATTTTCGAAGGGAACAATTAGTCCATCTACATTTTTCCACGTTACTTCCTTCCACTTGCCTTTTTGAAGTAAGTAACCGTTTCCACCAGAAGTAAGGTTTATTTCCCTGCGACCATATGAGTCAATAAATTTATGCTGCATTTCTACAATAAAGATATTATCTAAAAGGACCGGATCCTTGCTGTCATAATCAATTGTTTGTTCACCATTTGAATATCTCTTATATTTTTCTAATGATCCATCATATTCATATATGACATTGAATAAATCACTAGAAAAATAAGATATCATAATCGATTTAGCTTCTTTTCCTTGTAAAGCTGCTAAGTCTTCTTTTTTATAAAAATGGTAAGCTGATGGTTGACCTTTCATCGAGATCTTATTCTTTTCAGCACCCTTTAAGATATTCTCATATGTGATATAAGAATTATGAGGAGCCTTTCTGTCCTTAGATCGTTTAAACAAGGTACCGTCATACACCATACCATTTAGGTTATCAATATAACCTGATTCAAGCATTTGTTTAGCTTCAGGACTATATCCGTGAGCAATATACAGACCTTTTAATCCCTTTGCAAGCTCTATATAATAATCTCTTGCACTTCTAACAGGACCAATTCTTTCAGGCTTTTCACTTTGAAATACGGCAAGAAACCTTGTGACATCCCCCTCAGCCAGCAGTTCATATACTAAATCTGCTTTATGAATACCAGATTGTGGCCTTGCTTTTGGATGGTTATTGATCATAACAGCCACAGCTCGATTATCCACTTCCACATCTGAACCTATCCCAGTTAATGGAAAGGTATAAGGATAAACCTTTTCAGGTTCGGGTTCATTTTGGTTCGTTTGCTCTTGTTTAGGTTCTTCTTTCACCGGTTTCGAAGTTTGTTCTTCTTTTGTACAACCAGTCATCATCCAAACTATTGCTGTTCCTATTACAATCCATCTCATAAGCTTCAAAAGTAAACACCCCTATATTAACCGGTGTAATTTTACTATCACGATGTCCATTCTTTATGGTTATATGATTTATTTCGGAAGGCACTTCCGCTTTTTAGTTTCACTTTTATATTTTAACGCATTATTGACGGAAAGAGTATTGTTTTATTCATGACGTCATAGATTCCTTGCTGAGTAATCCGAATGTATGGTAAATGCGTTGATGAAAAGAATAATAAGGAATAGATTGGATCACTGAAGTGATAACCTCTCTCCTGTAAATGAATAAGGAGTTGTTTTTCCCGATTGATAATCTCTTCTACTGGCCAATCAGACATTACCCCAGCAAGTGGTAGAGGTATTTCTGTTAAAATCTCATCGTTTTCGACAAGAACAATTCCGCCACCCATCTCTTTTAAGCGCTGAAATGCTTTTATCATATCATGCTTACTTTTTCCAATTAATATTAAATCGCCTGTGTTCGAAAATGAACTTGCTAATCCTGACACTCCATTGGAAAACCCTTTTAATAACGTATTAATTCGCCATTTCCCATTCCGGTCGACCAACATAAAATAACTTTCATCATGTGTATTTGGTAATACATCAGGTGAAATATCAATGTTTATGGAGTATGGTTTCGTAATAACAGCGTTTTCCATTTGAATTCCAAAAGGCATGGAGAACTGCATATCATCCATTGTTAAATCCCAATCCAATTGAAGTGGCTTGAAGCCATGTTCTTTCCATTGGATAACATCCTTAGGATCCTCAACGGTTATTCCATCCCTTTTTACCCAACGCCCTTTGGCTAAAACGGATTTTGGTGTTGGATTCAGTTCATCCTCAAGGAAATTGATATTGGCTACTCTTCCAGTTGCAATATTTCCGTGAAGGTACTCAATATTGTAATAGCGTGCCACATTGATTGTCCCCATATTGTAAGCGTCAATTAATGGAATCCCTTTTTCAATGGCAATTCGAATCATATGGTCGATGACTCCTTGTTCATGAAAGGAAGCAGAAGAACCATCTGTTGTGAAAATCATTTTGTCATATGCCGTTATGTTCATTCTATTTATTTCATCTAATAAAAACGGCAAATCAGGACGAATAGAGGAGTAACGAAGTGAAACCGTATATCCTTGCATTAAGCGATGATAAATATCTTGGCCAGTCATCGATTCATGGTCGCAGTCAGCTCCAAATAGCATCATTTTCGCCAAAGTCTTTTCAGATGCACCTGGAAAATGACCTTCAATTTGTTTCCTCATACGCTTCGTCTCTTGTATCCAATGAAGCATCATATCATCGCCAGCTAACAACTTAGGCCAGCCGGTGAGTTCGCCCCCCTGTAATACCGCATCATGCTCTAACCATGATTTCACATTACTATGAGAAAAATAATTGTCCTCATCCATCACTTCTGTTTGTCCATCGAAACGACACCACCAATACATCGTAACAGGATTATTTCGTAGCTCCCCTAAAAGCGAAAACGCATCCTTTTTATCTAACTGTAAAACCAATGCCATATTGTCATTGATTAAGGTTGTCGTCCCATACTTTGATGCATACTTAGCAAAGGATTGGGGATTATATAGTTGAAAAGGATGTGCATGGGGTTCAATGTATCCAGGCACGAGAGATTCATTTGTACAATCCACTACTTCGCAATCCTTTAAATTTTCGGGGAATTTTTCCCCAACATATACAATTCGGTCGTCGTATATCCAAATATTTGCTCTCATCCATTGGCGAAAAACTTGATTCAAATATTTGGCATTCTTCAACAGGATTGTCGGAGCAAGTGTACCGTCCAGCACCGCAATGTGCTCACGAATTTGTTTATTTTTCCATCGATACCGTTGCTCTAGCATATGATTCCCCTCCTCACATTAAAGGATATATATTTTTTTAATCGTGAAATATCTGATAAATGAAAGCACTTTCATTCATGATTTATATAGTAACATATTTCACCGTTTAACGCATTAAAGAGTTGGAATGAAATTGTAAAAAAATATTGATAGGAGAGATGAAAAATGAATATAAAACCAAATATTGGCATTATTAACGCCTTAATACGTATAACTTGCGGATTTACGATTCTTGCTTGGAGCACCTCAAAGTTAGTAAAACGCCCTTGGAGGGATTCTTACTTGTTTATGGCCATGATGGGCGGAATGAAAATAGCTGAAGGCATTTTACGCTATTGTCCGATTACTGATGTATGTGAGCGTATCCAGGATAAAGATGGCGGAGATGGTAACCAAACTAAACCGAATAACATTCTACCTTATAACCCAAGCTAATTTGATTGGTGAGGCTTGGCTACAGTCAGAGATTTGATTGAGTGTGATTTTGTCAAAATTGTGAACTTTACGGAATTGTTGCTAACTTTGACGGGATTAAGCCAATATTTGACGGAATTATTCCTGATTTTGACGGAATTATCGTTTTAGCGACTTCTTTTTTAAAAAATAAATGTTTTTCATCAAAAAAAGTCTGACTCTCATTCAATTGAGTCAGACTAAATCTTATATTTAGGAGTGATTTTATGTTCTGGGAGTATGTTACTGATATGTCGTTTGTTCTTATATCACTTATCGGTGGAATTATTGCCATCTCCTATGTCTATATTAGGAGATCACGGAGACGTGCGCGATAGCTTTATGTCCTATATCTTTTCTGAAAAATAAGCCATTCCACTCTATTTGAGCTAAATATTGATAAACGGCATGCTGCGCTTCTGGCAACGTGCTTCCTTTTGCTGCGGCAAGAACCACTCTGCCACCGTTGATGATCCATTTACCTTCGGGAGATTGGTCTGTGCCCGCATGATAAATGTGAACATCTTTTTTACTGCTAGGAAGTGAAAATGTTTCCCCTTTTGACACTAACTCCCCAGGATAGCCCTCTGCCGCTAACACAACCCCAACTACAGGTGAAGAGTCCCAATCGATTGTCACTGTTTCCCCATTCAACACTTGAAGAAGGACCGTCAATAAATCTGAATTCATTCTTGGAAGAATAACCTGTGTCTCCGGGTCACCAAAACGGGCATTAAATTCAATCACCTTAGCTCCTTCTGATGTTAAAATTAAACCCGCATACAGTACACCACAAAAACTTCTGCCCTCTTGAACTAACGCCTCAGCTGTCGGCTTCAGAATTTTTTCAATGGCTTCATGTATAGCTTCAGCCGGAATCTGGGGAACAGGCGAATAAGCACCCATTCCACCTGTATTCGGTCCTAGGTCATTGTCGTAAGCCCGCTTATGATCTTGGGCAATTTCTAAAGGGGTAACTTGATGACCGTTTACGAAAGCCATCAGAGAAAATTCTTCTCCTTGTAAAAATTCTTCTATCACAACGGAAGCAGACGAAGAACCGAATTTTTGATCCAT
>DASQIV010000477.1:0-2266 GCA_035631415.1 Pseudoneobacillus sp.
ATTAAAATGAAACAGACAGGGCGTTTGACAATTACTGATGATCGAATGACTCGTTTTTGGATTACCCTAGATCAAGGTGTTAATTTTGTTTTGGATTGTTTGAAAAATATGGTCGGTGGAGAAATTTTTGTACCTAAAATCCCTAGTATGAAGATAATTGATTTGGCAAAAGCAATTGCTCCAGAAGCAGAGCTAGATATTGTAGGGATTCGTCCTGGAGAAAAACTTCATGAGTTAATGATTACTTATGATGATGCAAGACATACTTTAGAATTTGATCAATATTTTGTTATAACACCCGAATTTAATTGGTGGGGTAATAAATTAAATGGTGGGAGAAGACTGCCAGAGAAATTTGAATATTCGAGTGAAACTAATTCCGAGTGGCTTTCTATTGGGCAATTAAATGAGATGATCAGTAGTTTCAATAATCATTAGGTAAAGGGGGAATGTTTATGATTTTTGAAGAAAATTATCAAAGATTTAAAAAAGTTTTTCCTGATTTGCTCCCCTTTTTAAATGATTATAGAAATAAACAAGAACTGGAAAAAACCAAAATAGTCGAGACAAGAACAGAATATCCTACATTGGAAATAAAAATGGATAACCAAACTTTGTTTCTGCATAGTAAATTCAATCCAATGCAGGAAGCAGAAATAATAAAGAAAAAGTATTTAAAAGAAATTGAAAAACATGAACATCTGCTTTTTTTTGGAGTTGGGCTTGGGTATCATATTGAACAAATTATGAGGGAGTTTCCAGATAAAACGTTTACAATTTTTGAACCAAATCCTTATATTTTCATTCGCTTCTTAGAGAGTAGGTCATTGGAAAAATTTCCGCTTAATCAAATTAGATTTTTACATTTTAATAATGTACATATCAAATTAAATGATTTTTTACTATCTTTTTATTCACAAATTAAAGCGGATTATCAGTTGATAACTTTGCCATCTTACGAAAGGATTTTTCAAGTAGATTTAAGTGAATTTGAGGAATCTTTAATAGAAGTAATAAAAATAAATCGAGATAGTATGATTACTGAAAAAATCTATAGCAAACGTTGGTTATTAAATAGCTTAATGAATTTGAAGACAACAATTCAAGCACCTAATATTATCGAATCAAAGAAGGAGATATTTAAAAACAAGCCAATAATTATTGCAGCAGCGGGTCCTTCGCTTTATGATGACATAGAACTAATAAGACACATTAAAGAGAAACGTCTTGCTTATATCTTTGCAGTTGGCTCCGCAAATAAAGCATTACTTAAACATGGTGTTGTTCCTGATGCAGTAGTTACATATGATCCTCAACCTCATAACGTTGGTGTTTTTCGTGAATTAATTAATTCCGGTCGTATGGATATTCCTATGATCTATGGTACAAGTGTAGGTTTTGAAACAATTGAAGAATTCCAAGGACCGAAGTTTCATATGGTAACATCTGTTGACAGTGTAACAAGTTTTTATTTGGATCAAGCAGGAAAAACTCCAGATGTTTTTGATTCTATGACAATTTCACTTATTGCTATACAACTAGCACAAAAACTTGAAGCAAGTTTAATAATATTAGCTGGGCAAAATCTTGCATTTAAAGAAAATCGTTACTATGCAGAAGGTATTAAGTTTGCTAACTGGGAAGGTGAAGTGAGAGAGGATAGGGAATATAAGGACATCTTTACAGTTAAAGATGTAGAAGGAAACTTGATTGAGACAAACAATAGTTTAAATAATATGCGTCTCTCAATTGAATACTACATTCGTCAGTTAATAAGGGTACCAATAATTAACACTACAAAAAAAGGGGCAGCCATTGAAGGTGCACCTTATGTTCCTCTAGAAGAGTTAATCGCTTTAACATTAACAAGTGCTGTTGTTGAAACGAATTGGTGGGAATATAATCATGACGTAAAAGTAGAAAATATATACCTCAATATCCAAAAGCTTGAGAACTCAATAAATAAAATGTATAAAAATTTCCGTAATGTTTTTTCATTACTTGACAAAATGAAAGCCCAAAAACAAGAAAAAGATACAAAAAAAATAGAACAGCTATTCATAAAATTTGATAATGAGTTTGATCAGTTTTTATCAACAGAATGTTATTTGGTAATATTAAAACCATTATTAAAAAACAATTATGAAATTTTAGAAAAGAAAATTACTGGTAGTTACTATGAGAAAAATATTGAAGAAAAATTGGATATTATAATTCAAGCATACAATCAATTTTTTTTAACAGCAAAAACTGTTTTTGAAGAAAT
>DASQIV010000478.1:0-7263 GCA_035631415.1 Pseudoneobacillus sp.
ATAAGAAATCCTGACGAGAGCTTCTCGGTAGCAGAATTTCAAGAACTTGTTCGGGCGAAAATTTCTGATATTCATAGTCGAGGTAAGCTTCCAATGTTGGTAGGTGGGACAGGCTTGTACATACAATCAGTCATTTATGACTACCAGTTCTCTGATGCTTTTTCAGATGAAGCTTTCCGTAGTTCACTGGAGGAAAAAGCTCAGCAAAACGGTAATGAGTATGTTCATGAATTGTTAAGACAAGTAGATCCTGAGAGTGCTGAAAGGATTCATCCGAATAACTTAAGAAGAGTGATTCGCGCAGTAGAAGTATTCCATATAACCGGTAAGACAATGTCTGAATATCAGGAAGAACAAGAAAAGGAATTGTTATACAATGTTGTTCTTGTTGGATTAACGATGGATCGAGAAAAGCTATATGAGCGAATAAATTTAAGAGTGGACTTGATGATGAATGCAGGACTCATTGAAGAAGTAAAAAAGTTACATGAACAAGGAATACGAGACGTTCAATCTATTCAGGCAATTGGTTATAAAGAAATATATGAATACTTGGACGGGAAAATCGAATTACAAGAAGCTATAGAAAAGTTGAAGCAAAATTCAAGAAGGTATGCCAAAAGACAATTAACATGGTTTCGAAATAAAATGGATGTTAAATGGTTTGATATGACGTTGAATGACAGCGTATCGAAAAAAATGGTTGAAATTTCTTCATTCGTTGAAGGAAAGCTTCAAATAAAAGCGAATACATAATATTAGAGATAATAGAGGAGGATACCCCAATGAACAAATCGATTAATATCCAAGATCAATATTTAAATCAACTTCGTAAAGACCAAACAAGTTGCACCGTGTTTTTATTAAACGGATTCCAAATCAGAGGTCATATCAAGGGTTTTGATAATTTTACTGTTTTATTTGAATGTGAAGGGAAGCAACAGTTAGTATATAAACATGCGATATCTACATTTGCTCCACAAAAAAATGTTCAATTAGATTTAGATAACAGTGATAAATAATATGAAATGAAAAGCCTACATTTTTTGTAGGCTTTTTTTTATAAACAAACTTTTAAAAACTTTAATGAAATGGCGACTTCTTGAATAAATATAATTGAATAGGTTTATCTATATAAGTTTTAGATGCAAAAGTTATTTCTCGGGAAACCGCAAAAAACAACAATTTTTTTGAACAACATAGATAAATAGCCATTGCTTTGTTGTTTATTATCTAAGCCTAAAGCTGACTGGACCGAAAGAAAAACGAATATTTTCTAAAATAGGCTTTTGTCACAAAATGCACATCAACGAGTATACTGTCTGGTGAATGAGAGGTGAAAACTTTGGATCAACCGATGCGCATGAAAAATAACGGACAAATTAGTATTGTTCTAAATTCACAAAAGAGAAATTCACTTACAAAAGAAATAGTTGAAACTCCTGTTGTTCCAAAGGCCATTCCTCCTGAGCATACTGCATTAAAGGAAATAGAAGAAGAGCTCGGGCAATTAGTTGGAATGGAAGAAATGAAAAGAATGATTAAAGAAATATATGCTTGGATATATGTGAATAAAAAACGGGATGAAATGGGCTTGAAAACCGGTAAACAAGCACTACACATGATGTTTAAAGGAAATCCGGGAACTGGAAAAACGACTGTGGCACGGCTAATCGGAAAATTATTTCATAAAATGAATGTCCTTACCAAAGGCCACCTTATCGAGGCCGAAAGAGCAGATTTAGTAGGAGAATATATAGGACATACAGCACAAAAAACACGTGACTTAATAAAAAAAGCAATGGGTGGGATATTATTTATCGATGAAGCTTACTCTTTAGGGCGTGGCGGAGAAAAAGACTTTGGGAAAGAAGCCATTGATACACTAGTAAAGCATATGGAAGATAAACAACATGAATTTATACTTATATTAGCAGGATATTCTCGAGAAATGGAATATTTTTTAAGCTTGAATCCGGGATTGCATTCACGGTTCCCACTCGTCATTGACTTTCCAGATTATAGCATTGAGCAATTAATGGAAATTGGTAATCGGATGTTAGTTGAACGAGAATATACATTAAGTCATGAAGCTGAGAAAAAATTGAAAGATCACTTATACTGGTTAAAAACGAGTATCACACCCAATAGCTTTTCAAATGGTCGGTACATTCGGAATGTCATTGAAAAGTCGATTAGAGCTCAAGCAATGCGATTATTAATGGTGAGTAATTTTGACCGGCATGATTTAGTAACCATTCGAAGTAATGATCTAGTTTTTGAAGAAGATTGATGAAAATAAATAAAATTACAGCGTCTATGGTTTATAGGACGCTGTTTTTTTTTGGAAGGAAAAATATATCCCCGTATAGAAAAGTACTAGATAGATAAAAAGAGGTGTTTTAATTGATTTGTCCGTTATGTAATCTGGATTTAGATCCTGAACAGAGGATTACCCTAGAAAATGATTATGGCTTCTTTGTTCAAAAGCCTCAGGCTGTATTAGAAGGGTCTGGTTTAATTATTCCAAAAAGACATCGTGAAACCGTTTTTGAGTTAACTAAAAAGGAATGGGAAGCAACATACGAACTTTTACAAGAAGTAAAAAAATATTTAGAAAAGCATTTCCAACCTGAGGGTTATAATATCGGCTGGAATTGTGGAAGTGTAGGCGGGCAAGAGATTTTTCATGCCCATTTACATATTATTCCTAGATTTAAGGATGAACCTTTAGCTGGAAAGGGTATTAGATATTGGTTAAAGCAACCAAGTAATAGGAGGGGAAAAAGATAATTTGAAGATATTACTGATTCGCCACGGAGAGTCTGAAGCTGATTTATTAGATGTGCATGAAGGAAGAGCTAACTTTTCTTTAACATCTTTAGGGAATATGCAAGCGAAACAAATGTCTATGTGGGTTAATAAAAGATTTAAGCCGGACTTAATTTGGACAAGTACTTTAAATAGAGCAAAGGAGACGGCAAAAATCCTTAGTGAAGTGACTGGTACATTGATTAGAGAAGAGGAAGGTCTAAAAGAGTTTAATAATGGGGTTTTGGCTGGAATGAAACGTTTGGATGCTAAGCTGAAATATCCAGAACCAATTGGAGGTCGTAAACCTCATGAGCAAATTAAAGGTGGGGAGTCTGAATTGGAGTTTAGATTCCGTGCCGAGATGACATTCTCAAAAATTTTAACAGAATCTGAGGGAATGGAATGTATTGTTATTGTGTCACACGGAGGAATGATCTCTAATTTGTTGAAGTCATTTCTACGTTTACCCATACCTAGTGAAAGTAGATTTTTTACTGGAGATACAGGAATTCATTTCCTTCATAAAGAAGGTAATAAGACTAGTATTGTATTTTTAAATAATCAGGAGCATTTACAAGAAAAATAGAAAGGGGAGGATGTCTCCTCCCTTTTAATTTGCGTGTGACACAACCTGTCTCTTTTTGATTTTTGCTATCAAAAGAACACCGCCAACGATAAGGGCACTTAAACCCCATTTTAATAATGAATTGTGTTCAAATAAACTAGACCACATTTTTTCTTCCATAATCATTTTAGATGCCGTAAAAGCAAGAATACCTGCACCAATTGAGATGATAATAGGGTAGCGTTCTACTAATCTTAAAATAATGGAGCTACCCCAAATCATAATCGGAACGGAGATAATTAACCCAATAACAACAAGTAGAAAATGTCCGTTTGCAGCACCTGCAACACCTATCACATTATCTAGACCCATCAAAGCATCGGCAATAACAATGGTCTTTACAGCTGCCATGAAACTAGCTTCTGCCTTAATATCATGCCCTTTATCGTCAATAAGAAGCTTGTAAGCGATCCAAACTAGTAAAATACCACCGATAAGAAGCAAACCAGGTATCTTCAATAACCATACTACGGTTATGGTTGCAACCATACGAATAACGATGGCTCCCACAGTGCCCCAAATAATAGCTTTTTTCTGCTGTGTTTTTGGTAGTTTTCTTGCTGCTAATCCTATAACAATCGCGTTGTCCCCAGCTAAAACTAGGTCAATGACAATGATTGAGAGTAAAGCAGACAAAAATTCTGGTGAAAATAATTCCATTTTTATCACTCCTTGATGTAATTTTGGATAGAATGAAAGATTCCTATCCTAGGATAAAAAAAGACCCTTACCAATAAAGGCAAAGGTCAAAATAAAAGACCTTTACCTAACAAAGTAAAGGTCAAAATAAAAGACCTTTACCTAAAAGATAAAGGTCAAAATAAGAGACCTCTACCATGGTACGGTAAAGGTCTCGCTAACAACAAATTCGTTGCCAACAAAGCCGGGGAAAAATTCCCGTAATGACGACTTTGCTGTGACAGCTACTCCCCTTTAAAAGGATGAGAATGATTATATATTTAATTTTATATATAAAATGCTATGAAGTCAAGATAATTTTGGGCTTGTCAAGTGAACGATATAAGAAATATTAATTGAGGTATTATATATCGTGTCTATTTTTTAGGCTTCTATTTGATCTAAACAAGCATATAAATAAAACATGTCCAAACGATTTAGAGATGGGTGATTCTATGACATTCAAACAAAAAGCCATCGCAATCATTTTCGGGAGTATATTTTTATCTATTGGTATAAATTTTTTTCTAGTCCCGTTTGAATTATTGGATGGGGGGATCATTGGGATCGGTTTAATCATTAATTATTTAATTGGTGTAAAAGCTGGATTAGCAATTATTTTTTTGAGTATACCCGTTTTTATTTTAGCATGGTTATATAATCGAGCTTATTTTTTTAATAGTTTGCATGGTATGTTATTTTCATCATTTACTATCGATTTACTATTTCCATTCCATGAAAGGTTTTCTTCAACTTTTGAATGTCCACCGATTGTTAGCTCTATATTAGGTGGTATTTTTGTTGGAATTGGAATTGGAGTTATGCTTCGGTTTGAAACAAGTACTGGAGGAACGGATTTATTAGCTCAATTTCTTTCTGATAATCTAAAGATTAATGTTGGTATTATCATTTTTATTATCGATGCGCTTGTCATATGCCTAGGCGGATTATTGCTTTCTGGTGAGACCTTCCTGCTATCAGCTTTAACCATTATTTTTGTTGGTGTTGCAACAAGTTTATGCACAATAAAGGTGCGTACGGTGTAAAAGGGGGCGATATCATAATATCCATCACTAATGGAAATATATCCATTAGTGTTTTGATAAATGCCCCGCATATTTTAGTTTGATCGAGCTATTTCGTTCTTTTTCTTTTTCATTCTTCCGAAGAGCACAACTCCAATGACGATTAATAATGTTAATCCCCATTTAAGCAACGGATAATCCTCGAAGAATCCTTTTATAAATTTTTCTTCAGTAATCATCTTTGCAGCTGTAAACGCGAGCACACCTGCTCCGATCGTAATGATAACCGGAAAGCGGTCAACCCATTTTAATATTAACGTACTTCCCCAAACGACAATAGGTACTGAAACAATTAAGCCAATCACAACAAGACTAAAATCACCGTGAGCGGCACCTGCTACAGCTAAAACATTATCTAATCCCATCAGTGCGTCTGCAATTACGATCGTTTTTATCGCTGCCCAAAAACTTTCAGTAGCTTTTACATTATGATCTTTTTCCTCGACAAGTAATTTGTAGGCAATCCATACAAGAAGAACGCCACCAATTAAAATAAGACCTGGAATTTTTAAGAGCCAGACGACAGCTAAAGTTGCGATGATTCGAATAAGGATAGCCCCAAAGGTTCCCCATAAAATGACTTTTTTCTGTTGGTTCTTAGGTAATGTCCTCGCAGCTAGACCAATTACAATTGCATTATCACCAGCTAAAACTAAATCAATAATAATAATACTAAATAAAGCGGACAAATATTCAGGTGAAAACAAATCCATTTTTTATCACTCCTTATGTTTATTTTTTACACTAAATTACTATTCTAAAAGTCCATGTTTTTCTTTTAATGAATGAGGTGCCATTTTAATCATTTGTTGTAAGATAAATAAGAAGATGCTTAAGTCATCTAGGATTCCGAAAAAAGATAAAAAATCGGGTATCAAATCAAATGGCAATAAAAAATAGGTAATAATTAACAATAAAGAAAATAGTTTTTTCCTTAAAGGAATTTGCTTGGAACGGAAGAAATCCAAGATAAATGGAATAAACTTTTTGATGTTGAATATAAATCGAATTCGCTTTAGAAATTTTTTCAATTTAATACCTCCTAATATATTTGTAATTTTCGATGTTATTTGGTCTTTTCCACAAAAAAATGACCTTTACACATGTGTAAAGGTCATTGATACATAAAAAGGACCCTTACCCAATCGGTAAAGGTCTTGCTAACAACGGTAAGGTTGCCAACAAAGCCGAGGATATATTATCCTGAAATGACGACTTTGCTGTAAAAGCTACTCCCCTTCAATGAAAGAAGATAAATCTATTAAAAATAGTTTAATTGAAGTTTTTTACTTTAGTCAAGAGATTATTTTAATTTATATTATTCAACCTCTATACAAAGTGTTAGTAGAAGTTGAAGCACGAAGACTTCTAATCGGCAATTTCCATTGAAACGTATAGGACAATACTCTTAAAGTAGTAATAATCGTAAATAATGAGTATAACTCAAAAGGAGTGTTTGTAATCTTAAACCCTATAGCAAAGCCGCAAAGAATGGCCCAAACTGCATAAATTTCCGCCTTTAATACAATTGGTTTTCTACCAGCTAATAAATCACGGATGATTCCTCCGCCACTACCAGTTAAAACAGCTGCAACAATGATTGCGCTCATAGGATGATTCATATTTGAAGCGTACAGAGCTCCTTGTATAGCAAATGCTGCTAATCCAATTGCGTCAAAAAAGTTACCCCATCTTTGCCAGTGCTTTAATAAATTATTAGGGAAGATATATACGGCTGTTATCGCCAATAAAGCAGTTTGAAAGAAAATTCCTTGATCCCAAATGGCAGAGACGGGAACTCCTATTAACAAATTGCGTATGGCACCTCCACCAAAAGCGGTTACAATTCCTAAAATATAAACCCCTAAAATATCATATTCCTCCTCCATGGCAACAAAAGCGCCACTCATGGCAAAGGCAATAGTTCCAATCAAACTTAATACTTCCCAAGTCATCGACGTATCCCCTCATGATGAAATCTCTCTCTATTCACAAACAAATTGATTTTATCACTTTTTAAAGGAAATTCAACCATTTTTTTTACTTTACCACTTCAGCGGC
>DASQIV010000479.1:0-3001 GCA_035631415.1 Pseudoneobacillus sp.
TTTTAGGTTTTTTTAAGAAAAGAAATATTGAAGTCATTGCAGCAATTGATCCAAAGCCAAATTATCAAACAACTACAACAAGGGAAAATGGGACTAGAAAAGCTCCAATAATGACTCAAACATTTCTTGAAAAAGAAACTATTTTAAAAGAGACACCAACTATTGAAATGACAAATCATAAGAATTCTGAAGAGTTACTTTCAGAGATAACAGAATTAAAAGCATTAATGAAGAATTTCTCATCTCAACAAGTTCGCACTGCTATATTACCAGAACCCATACAAGAGATGGATGAATTACTTAACGACCAAGATCTTAACTCAAATCTTAAAGAAAAAATAGTCAGTAGGCTTTTAGAAAAATGGTTTATATCAGGTGCAAACGCATCAAAAAAAGAAGTTATGGCTTGGGTTAGTGAAGAGCTTTCTAAGGAAATTTCTCATTTAAGCTTCGGCGGTATTTCTTTCAAAAAGAAGTTTGTAAATGTAGTCGGACCTACTGGTGTTGGAAAGACAACCACTCTAGCGAAAATGGCTGCAGAATGTGTACTGAAACATAAAAAAAAGGTAGCCTTTATTACCACAGATACTTATCGAATTGCAGCTATAGACCAATTAAAGACATATGCAAAGATATTAAATGTACCCATTGAAATATGTTATAACCTCCAAGACTTTGATGAAGCGACAAAAAAGTTTATGGATTATGATGTTGTATTAATTGATACAGCGGGACGTAATTTTCGGAACCAACAATATGTCGAGGACTTAAAAAAAGTAATGGATTTCCAAAAGGATATGGAAAGCTTCCTTGTTCTAGGATTAACTTCTAAACAAAAGGATATGGAAGATATTTTCAAACAATTCTCTACGATACAAATTGATCGATTGATATTCACTAAAGTTGATGAAACTTCCGTCTACGGCTCAATGCTCAATCTTATATTAAAATGTCAATCGGGAGTAGCTTATTTAACAAACGGACAGGATGTTCCAGATGACTTACTAACTGCCACGCCTGAAGTAATTGCAAATACTATTCTTGGGGTCGAAAAGAAATGAATGATCAAGCTGAGAAACTACGTCTAAGATTAAAGACTCAAATGAATGAAAAGCATAATGCAAGAGCTATCGCAGTTGTTAGTGGAAAAGGTGGAGTCGGAAAATCAAATTTTTCACTTAACTTTTCCTTATCCTTAATTAAATTAAAACAGCGTGTGTTATTGATTGATATGGATATCGGAATGGGAAACTTAGATATCTTAATGGGGAAAGCACCTGAATTTTCAATTGTTGACCATCTAACGAAGCAAGTTCCCCTTCAAGAAATCGTGATGGATGGACATGAAGGTCTTCATTATATTGCGGGTGGAACAGGACTTACACAGTTAATTAATTTTAATGATGATATTCTGGAAGAATTCACAAATCAGTTACAGGTACTTTTTCAACAATATGACATTGTAATCTTTGATATGGGGGCTGGGATTTCTAACGAATCGTTAAGAATTCTTCTATCTGTTCATGAAATAATTGTCGTTACAACACCAGAACCAACATCCATTATGGATGCATATGCAACAATGAAATTTATTCATTTAAATGATTCCAGCTTACCATTTTATTTAGTGGTTAATAAAACCATTTCAGAAAAAGAAGGGAAAGAAACGTGTAATAAAATATCTACGGTCTTAAATAATTTTTTAGGACGTGAAATTACATCTTTAGGGATGTTGCCTGAGGATCGCACCATTCAGCAAGCAGTGAAAAAGCAGGTTCCATTTTTACTTTATAATCCAAAGTCACCATCTTCAATAGCTATACGTTCTTTAACTGAAAGGTATAAACAACAGAGGTTTAATGATGGATATACTAAGCCATTGCCATTTGTTTCAAAGTTAAAGAAATTTCTCTTTGAAAGGTAGTGAGATAATGGAGAAAACCAAAGTACTTATTGTTGATGATTCTGCATTTATGCGAAAGCTTATCAATGAATTTTTATCAGACCATCCTCAAATCCAGGTAATTGGAACAGCTAGAAACGGTGAAGATGCTTTAGGGAAAATAAAAGAGCTCAAGCCAGATGTAGTAACCATGGATGTAGAGATGCCTATTTTAAATGGGCTAGAAGCTTTGAAAGTGATTATGAGGGAATCACCTGTTCCGGTTATTATGCTTTCTAGTACAACAAAAGAAGGAGCAGAAAATACTTTATTAGCTATCCAAAATGGAGCGGTTGACTTTATTGCAAAGCCATCTGGAGCTATATCGTTGGATCTTTATAAGGTGAAAGATGAATTAATTGATAAGGTGATTTCTGCTCGAAAAGCTAATATATCAAGATTAGTAGATTCGAAAGTTAATCAAATAATTTCTGTTCCTAAGCTTACACATTATAGTAAAATGGAACTAGTAAATCATTCTGCAATTAGTAGTCAAAAGTGGGAGAAGTCGTCAAAGAAAATCATTTGTATCGGCACCTCAACTGGTGGACCTAGGGCACTACAACATGTTTTAACTAAGCTTCCTAAGGAAATGGAAGCACCATTGTTTATTGTCCAACATATGCCTCCAGGCTTTACGAAATCTCTTGCAAGCAGATTAGACACCCTGTCGAATATTAAAGTAAAGGAAGCAGAAGACGGTGAGTTGGCACAAAGAGGCATAGCATATATTGCTCCTGGTGGATACCATTTGAAAGTGAAACAAGTTGGTACAAGCTTAGCCATTCAATTAGATCAGTCTCAAGCAAGAAACGGTCATCGTCCATCTGTGGATATTTTATTTGAATCACTTAGTGACCTCCGTGGCTACGCTAAAATAGCAGTTATCATGACAGGGATGGGTGCAGATGGGGCGCGAGGACTAAGCCAATTAAAAAGTAAAGGTACAGTAAAGGCGATTGCAGAATCTGAACATACATCCATTGTTTATGGTATGCCGAAGGCCGCTATCGCTACAAAATTGGTTGATGAAGTAATAGATGTAGAAAACATTGCTGG
>DASQIV010000480.1:0-2276 GCA_035631415.1 Pseudoneobacillus sp.
AATAATTAAAACTCTTCAAGAAAAGGGTTTCGAAGAAGGAGAAGTAAATTTATTCGATGTAGAAACATCAAAAGGAATGCGTCAAGTTGCTGATTTATCAAATAAAAGCATCGTTTCTCAATTGCAATTTGATGAAAATGATTATACAGAAATGATTTTGGAGCAACGAGAAATTATTCAAGAATTAGACTCAAAAGTTATTAAATTAGAAGAAGAAAATCGTCTTCTTAAAAAAGAATTAATTAAATATCGTAAGATGGATGGCGAATAAAATGAACAAACAAAACCTATCCCAAAGAAAAATAGACGGATATTTAAAATTGGCTGAAATAATCCAATGGGGAAGAAAACAACCTGTGAAATTTGTAGAACGTTTTTTTGGAATGGAATTACTAGACTATCAAAAATATGTGTTTATGGAAAGTTGGTATAAACAATATGTGTTATGGTGCATGGGAAGGAACTCAGGAAAGACTACGCTTGGTTCTCCTTTCATCATGGCTAAAAGTCTACTAATACCAAATTTTCAAGCATATATACTTGCAGGAGTCGGTTCACAATCACAGGAAATGTTTTTAAAGATTGAAAAAATTGCTAAACGTGAAATTGCCTCTTTCACTGGACTAACGGATGTTTTTTACAATGAAACTGTTAAGAGTTCTGCTAATACTGATGGATTCACTCATAATCCTGCTTCGTTTCAATACAAATTATACAATGGTTCTATTGTTAACTCTTTGAATGGTTCATTCGATAACAATCGCTCCAAAAGGAGTAATTTAAACTTTTATGATGAGAGTGGATTTGCACCTGATGAATTATTTACAACTTCTGAACCTTTCGCTGTTCAGAATAGTGACTTTCGTCTAGGTGGAGATGTAGACGTAACTCTCTTCCCTAAACAAATGCCAAACCAATTAATATATGCGTCATCAGCTTCATCTACTGATACGTACTTCTATAGAAAGTATTCTGACTTTGCAAAGAAAATGTTTTTGGGCGATAAAAGGTATTTTGTTGCAGATATTAGTTCTGATGTAGTTATTAACGCAACATTCAACGGTAAATTATATCCAGTATCACTTCTATCTCAAGAAACTGTTGATGCTGCTATGCGTGAAAATAAAGAAAAAGCTATGCGTGAATATAAAAACATTTTCACTACTGAGGGTTCGGATAATCAAATTATCAAACGTGCAATGATCATTAGGAATTCTGAAGTTAGACCCCCTACCCTTTCTAATGAAGGCGGTAAAGTATTTATTTTAGCAGTTGACCCCGCAAGGAGTAACGATAACTCCGTTTGTACTGTTGCAGAATTAATTGATGATACAAATGTCGGTTTTAGATTAAAAATTTCTCACAATGTTTCTTGGACTGATTTAGAAAAGAAAAGGAAAACTCCAATAAAAACACCTGACCAAATTAAAGATTTCAAAAGAATGCTAATTGAGTATAACGGAATAAAATCAGCAGACTATGAAAACATACATCAGGTATTAATAGATGCGGGTGCTGGTGGAGCTGGTATAAGCGCTTGGGCAGATGGATTGTTGGAAGACTGGGTGGATCAGAATGGAATAAGTCATAGAGGGTTAATTGACACAAATCATGATGAATATAAGACTTATATTCCTAAGTACCCTAATGCGGTAAATAAACTTACTCTAATCTCTCCACAAAAATACAAAAAAGAAATGTTTGAAGCTTTAATTGAAATGATGAACTTGAACTTAATCTCATTCACAGAAGCGTATGATCATAAAGGAATATTGACTATTCCTTTAGAAAATGGTGAAGCAAATAGATACAAGCTAACAGATGAAGAAATATTATCACTCGTTAATATGGATATTGCTAAAGAGGAATTAGTATCTATTTACTCATTTAAAAGTTCAAATGGAAATGTCAGATATGATCTCCCTCCTGACAAACAAAATAAAATTGGAGATGACCGAGCGTATACAATCGCAATGTTAGCATGGTATTTACAACAATTGCGAAGAAAAAATATCACAGGTAAACAAGAAATTGATTTATCTGAATATAGTTTCTTTATGCAGTCAGGATTCTAAGTTTAATTAAATATTACAGAAAGGAGGAATACGATGAATCAATCACAGGCTAATACATCCACTTCTAATTCAGATATCGACTATTCTCAATGGTTTGAATTAGCAAGTATGTCTGATTATTTTACAAGTTATGGACAAGGAGCTTCTTTATCAGATATAAAATTAACTGATCTATATGGATACCTTCAAAATCCGTATGCT
>DASQIV010000481.1:0-2732 GCA_035631415.1 Pseudoneobacillus sp.
GATAATGTAGTCCAAATCGGAGCAGTTGAAATTGCGAGGGACGTCACGAAATACGAGCGCTTATTACGAGAAAACCTCCTAAAAAAGGGGGATACGAAATATACCTTTGAAAGCATAATCGGTGATAGTTCTACTATCACCGATGTGATTGAAGCGAGTAAACGTGCAACAAGAACAAATTCATCCATTTTAATCATCGGGGAGACTGGAACAGGAAAGGAATTATTTGCTCAAAGTATTCATAACGGTGGTAATCGAGTGACAAAGCCTTTTATTTCTCAAAATTGTGCAGCACTTCCTGACAGCCTAATAGAAGGAATTCTGTTTGGTACCAAAAAAGGGGCATTTACTGGTTCCATCGAACGTCCTGGGCTTTTTGAACAAGCAGATGGAGGAACTCTTTTACTAGATGAAATAAATTCTTTAAATCCTAATCTTCAGTCAAAGCTTCTTCGAGTGCTGCAAGAAAAAAACGTTCGTCGAGTGGGGGATACCAAGGATAGGGAAATTGACGTTCGAATTATTGCAACGATGAATGAAGATCCGATAGATGCAATTGCTGAAGGTCGTTTAAGAAAGGATTTATATTATCGTCTAAGTGTTGTCTCGTTATTTATCCCACCATTAAAGGAACGAAAACAGGATATTAAGGAATTAGCTCCATTTTTCATTGAAAAATACAATCATCTCTTTGCCATGAATGTGAAATCAATTAGCGATGAAGTGTTTCAAATGTTTTATGAGTATGACTGGCCGGGAAATGTCCGCGAGCTTGAACATATTATTGAAGGCTCAATGAATTTAATGGAACATGAAGAAGTAATATCCTACTCCTATTTGCCGATTCACTTTCGCAATAAACCACAATTCCAAACGGACACCAAAAAGAATAAGGAACTAGATGATTTACTTTCCCAAAAAGGGAAACAAATAAAACCATTAGAACAATACATGGAAGAGGCAGAAACCTATTATTTAAAAAATGCGCTCAAAGATCATGAATTTAATATAACCCAAACAGCAAAGTCGCTCGGAATGAGCAGACAAAATCTCCAATACCGCATGAGAAAGTGGAACATAAATAAGGGATAATTTTACAAAAAAAGAGCGGAAATTTTTTCCGCTCTTACCTTTATTACTTTTTAATTAATTCATCACGTTGGGATTGATCAATCCACTCTTGAAGCTTGTCTTTTAATGTATTAAAACCTTGTTCCATTTCAGACTCCGTTTTAATTGGGACCGGACGTTTACGAGGTTGTTTTTTCACCTTTTCAACAGGTACTACCGGTGCTTCTTCAGTAGCACGGATGGATAAACCAATCTTTCCTGCCTCTTCATCAATAGAAAGGACTTTCACCTTTACTTCTTCGCCGACCTTAAGATGATTATTAATGTCCTTTACAAAACCATGTGTGATTTCTGAAATATGAACTAAACCTTGATGAGTTTCGTCCAATCCAATAAATGCACCATATGGTTGAAGACCTGTTACTTTACCTGTTACTACACTACCTACTTCGATTTTTTCTGACATGCAAACACTCCTAATTTATATATTTATTTATCCTGTATATACGCAATTAAAAATTATATCATACAAATCGCTTAATTACAAAGACATCGCTCTAGCACGGAGGATATTTCTCTTATTTTGACTATCCATTTGAGTTAAATCATTGTATTATGAAAGGATATATTTATAAAGGAGAATTTATATTTATGAATCAACAAGAACAGTGGACATCTAAGATTGGATTTATTTTAGCCGCTGCAGGATCGGCAATTGGCTTAGGCGCTATCTGGAAATTTCCTTATATGACAGGAACAAATGGTGGTGGGCTATTTTTATTATTATTCTTAATCTTAACTACTTTTATCGGAGCTCCCATCCTTATTGCAGAATTCATTATCGGTAGAAAATCCCAAAAGGATGCCGTTCGTGCATATCGAAAGCTAGCTCCTAAAACACCATGGTATATTCTTGGCTATATGGGAGTAGTAGCATCCTTTATTCTACTTTCCTTTTATAGCGTTGTCGGCGGCTGGATTCTCTCGTATTTACTAAGGAGTTTTACAGGAAGCCTTTCAGGTCTTTCACAACAGGAATATGGACAACTTTTTGAAAAAATTATATCCAATCCGATTGAAGTGATTATTGCTCAATTTGTGTTTATGGTATTAACGATTTGGGTAGTACAGGGTGGAGTTCAGCAAGGAATTGAACGTGCAAGTCGGTATATGATGCCGGCACTTTTTATCCTGTTTATCGTCTTATTAATTCGCTCCGTTACATTGGAAGGGGCCTGGAAAGGAATTGAGTTTTTTCTCAAACCTAATTTTTCGGAGATAACTGGAGAAACAGTGCTGCTCGCTTTAGGACAATCCTTCTTCGCTTTAAGTGTAGGAATATCGGTTATGGTAACTTATGCATCTTACTTATCCAAAACAGAGAATTTAACTAAATCTGCATTTTCCGTGGTTATCTTAAATATCTTCATATCCATTCTTGCAGGACTCGTTATTTTTCCAGCAGTATTTGCTCTAGGATTTGAACCAGGTGCAGGACCAGGTTTAGTGTTTGTGGTTTTACCAGCCGTATTCAATGAGATGGCCTTTGGGGGACTATTTTTAATCATCTTCCTAATTCTACTCTTATTTGCAACATTAACTTCTGCTTTTTCCATTTTAGAAATTGTCGTTGCCGCTATCGCTAAAGACAGAACAGAAAA
>DASQIV010000482.1:0-6100 GCA_035631415.1 Pseudoneobacillus sp.
TTTTAGGTTGAGAAGATGTCTTATAGAAAAATGGTATTTGACTGAAAATTAATGCGGTGGCCTGTTGATGAGAAATAACGACACTCTCCTGTTGTCAGTATATTAAAAGCCTACGCATTGAATTCAACATAGGCTTTATAATTCCTTTTCAACTCCCTCGGTAAGATACGAATATCTATCGAATGCCCCCATATTCGCAGAATTTCATAACCCTTGTAAGTGAATTTACAGGTTAAAGAAAATAGAAAGAACGACTATTTCTATTTGAAATGTCGTTCCTTTAAAACTACTTTTTACTATTTATATATTCCAAAGTTTGACGATGAGGTTCTTCCATAATCTTTTCAATCAAAGGATCAGACGGAACAACCGGAATCTTTTGATCATTCACTGTACGAAAAATAGGCTTTATATAAGAACGACTATTTTTCACTTCCCACTTCCCGTTTTTCCGAACAAGTGTTAGGTCAATGATTCCAAGATGGTTACCCCAATAACCTGCTTGAACTGTAGCGGTCCCATGAATGGTCCCAGCCTTTAGATCGATTCCTTCCTTTTCTGTGTACCTGTCCTTTATTGGAAACAAAGAATGAGTATGGCCGTAAAGGATGGCATCAATTCCTTCAATCGTACTTATAGAGTAAACAGAGTTTCCCTTCTTTTGTTTTAGTCCAATATCTGAATCCATTCCAGTATGGGCTAAAACCACAATAATATCTGCTCCCTTATTTTTCATAATTGGGATAAAATGTTCAGCTGTTTGTTTCATATTTTTGATCTTCATTTTCCCAATAAACGTCTCTTTATCCCATTCTGCAGCTATGGGCGTAATTAACCCTATTACCCCAACCTTTATAGGATGCCTCTTACCAGATGAATCTTTGAATTCTTTTTCAAAAATAATATAGGGATTAAAATAATTTAAATCATCAAATTCATAATTGTTATGGTCATCCACATAGATATTCGCGTTTACATAAGGGAAATCGGCTCCCCTTAAACTCCTTAATAAAAAGTTCAGTCCATAATTAAATTCATGATTACCAACAGTAGCTGCATCATAATTTAATGTGTTCATTACTTTATATACGGGATGGATATCCAGAGTATTTAAAGGATTTTTAGATACATATTCCCCTAAAGGATTTCCTACTAATGCATCTCCAACATCAAATAAGAGGGAATTTGGAACTTCTTTTCTTGCTTTCTTAATGAGAGAAGCAGTTCTAGTTAATCCAAACTCAACTGTTTCTTTTCTTTTTCGATAATCATAAGCCAGCATATTAGCATGTAAATCGGTGGTTTCTAATATTCGCACATGGATGATATCATCAGATTGTTCTTCTGCTCTGGCATCATTCAAATCGATTTGGAAGGAAAACAATGAAAGCAACAAGATGATGATTGCCTTTTTCTTTCCCTTTTTCACTCCATTCCCCCCATAACTACCTAATCATATAGTTGTTTTAGTCTCCTCTAATATTTCGGAATTTAAACAGGTAGGAACCAAAATCACGTAGTCTATAAAAGATTTTTTAATAAAAATAAGAATCGAACAATCATACTGTTCGTTTTCTTTTCAGATGTGTCTGTTTAAAATACACTATTTTTTGTAGCATTATTAGTAATTCTTTTTTTGAAATATTACTTTTAATTGCTCATATTTGCTCAATTGGATAAGTATACATAAAATGGAAATAGGGAGATTATTAAAAATATGGGGGAAAAAATATGGATTTAAGATATCCTGTTGGTACTTTTAAATATGATGGAGAACCTACAAACAATGTCATTAATGCGTGGATAAATGAAATTGAACGTGCACCACAAGCTTTAAGGGAAGCAGTTAAGGACTTGGCAGAGGAGCAATTAGATACGCCATATCGGGAAGGTGGCTGGACTGTCCGCCAAGTTGTTCATCATATTGTAGATAGTCATATTAATAGCTACTGCCGCTTTAAATTAGCTCTTACCGAGGAGCAGCCTATCATCAAACCATATAAAGAAGATAAATGGGCTGAACTTTCTGATTCGGAGCTCCCTATTGAAGTATCACTAATTTTGTTAGAAAATCTTCATAAGAGATGGGTACACTTATTACGCAGCCTGTCTACCAGTGACCTTAAAAGAACTTATATGCATCCAGAATCAGGGGTAATTCCCCTAGGTTTAAATATTGGTCTTTATGCTTGGCATGGGCGGCATCATATTGCCCATATAACTTCATTAAGGGAACGGAAGAATTGGTAAGATTGATAGATGTATATATAAAAACCCTCTTACAGCAGTAAGAGGGTTTTTGAATATGTGTAGTAAAAAAGATCAAATTGTAAATAATAACTAAAAAAAGACTAATAAAGAAAGGTGAATAATTTGAATAAAGAAAATGATAACGTTAAAGAACCTCAATTTAAAAGCGGTGAAAATGTAGATAAATTATATAAAGGTCTATATGGTCTAGATCCTGAAACAAGTTTATTATCTGTTAATTTCTCAACCACTGAGAATCCTTATTTAAACGAACATTATAATGAAGAAAGCAAATAGTATTATCACAAAAAGTTCCTTATAAGAGTGTATTTCACCTTAATTTTTCACGACTAAGTACACTCTTTCAGGACGTCCAACAGTTCCATACGCAAGATCGGCTTCAATCTTTTCTTCACCTATTAGATGTTCTAAATACCTTCTAGCTGTTGTTCTGCTAACTCCAATTTCGTTTGCAACAAACTCAGCCGTTAATCCTGAATCAACTTTCCCTAATACTTCTAGCACCTTTTCGAGGGTAAGTGGATCAATTCCTTTTGGTAAATATGATTTTTCATTGCTTGTACCGCTAATATCCTTTCGTAATAATTTATCAACCTGTTGTTGGGTGACATGAATATTGTCTTTTGCTAATTCTATTAACTTTGTATGATACTCCTGATATCGAATTAATGACTGCTTAAATCTTTCAAAGACTACAGGTTTAATAATATAATCAAAAACACCAATGCTAACAGCTTCTTGAACTTTATGTACTTCTTTTGTTGCTGTTATCATGATAACATCCATTTGTTTGATCTGTTGCTTCGTTTCTTTTAACAAATCAAGTCCATTCATGTCTGGAAAATAGACATCCAATAAAATAAGATCAGGTTGTAATAGCTCTATATAACTTTTTGCTTCTATATAATTAGTAGCAATACCAATTGTTTGAAATCCTGATATTTGTTCAATAAATCGTTTCTGAATCTCAGCAATCCTTAAATCATCCTCAACAATTAAGACTTCGATATTGCGGCTCTCCATCATACATGCACCCCTTGCTTTTTGGTATCGCAACTGTAAAAATAGTTCCTTCCCCCATCGTAGATGAAAAAGTAACGGTCCCACCAAAGCCCTTTATAGATTCCTGAACTAAACTTAGTCCAATTCCTGCATTATGATTGCTGTTCTTCGTTGTAAAACCCTTCTCAAAAATGTGATTAGTACTTTCAGAATCTATTCCTTTTCCATTATCTTCGATTTCAATGATAAGATCTTTCCCAAGGTCTGTTAAAAATAGAGTTACTTTTTTCTCATCTTTCCCATTTTCCCTTACAGCATCAAAAGCGTTATTTACTAGATTTCCAATAATGGTCACTAATCTATCCCTATTAATATATTCAGGAACATCTCTAAAACTACTATCTCTATCAACCCTAAAATCAATCTTTAATTCGCTTGCTAAGCTAATTTTCCCTAAAATAAAACCCGCTATGATAGGATCAGGAATGTCACGCATTAGAAAATGAATAAATCCTTGAGCTACATCCACTTCCTTTGATATAAAATCGATTGCTTCTTTATACGAACCTAGCTGAATTAAACCAAGAAGTGTGTAAAGTCGATTCGAGTATTCATGTGTTTGTGCACGTAATCCTTCTGCATAGGCTTTAACATGTGAAAGCTCTTGTAGAAGATTGGATAACTCTGATTTATTTCGTAAGCTTGCTACTGCCCCGATTACTTCTCCATGATTATTTAAAATTGGAATGCGATTGGTTAAGAAAATCTCTTTATTTATCATAAATTCACGGTCATACTCTGCTTGACCTGAATTCACAACATTTAATAGTTGAGTATTTTCAATGACTTCTTCTATCCTTTTTCCTCTGAGTAACACTTGATTAGGTACATCTAGTATTTTATGTGCAGTTTCATTCACTACCGTTATTCTACCTTCTGTATCAATTGCTATAATTCCTTCATGAATAGACTCTAAAATCGCATGCTTTTCCTGATACATCCAGGCAATTTCCTTTGGCTCCAGTCCAAATATAGCTCTTTTAATATTTAATGAGATTAGTAAGGAGGCAATCAAACCGCCTAATAATATGAAAAAAGTAACAATTAAGAATTTCCTTTGAATTCTTGCCACTTCTTTTTTAATATCAGTTTGTAGATAACCAACAGAAACAACCCCAATCACTTTACCTTGACTAAAAATAGGTGCTTTCCCGCGTAGTGAGGGACCTAACGTCCCAGTAGATTCCGAAATGGCCGCAATTCCTTTAAAAGCTAGCCCATTGTCTCCACCAACCATTTTTTGCCCTAAACGTTTTGGGTTTGGATGTGAATATCTGACTTCATCTAAATTACCAATGACAATAAATTCAGCCCCTACCTGTTTACGAATTTTTTCGGCAATAGGTTGTATGATGTCAGAAGGATTTTCTGTATAAAAAGCCTCTTGAATGGAAGGTATGTCTGAAATCGTTTGGGCAACAGCTAAAGCCTTAGCCCCTTTTTCATGTTTTAAATTGGATTCCATCATGTTTCTAAAGGTGAATTCGAAAATTCCTCCCATAAAAATAATGACAATCACGATACCTAACATTAGTTTTGTATGTAAGCGCATTCGAACACCTCTTCTACATCATAATAAAAAAAACCCCTTTTAAAAAGGAGTTTCTTCTAAATAATCTGAAATTTATCCTTCAACATTGATAATGACTTTCTTACCTCTTGTCTTTAATAAAATGGGAACAAGCAGCCAGAGAACGGTAATGAGTAAAAATACTAAAGAAATGGGTCTTGTTAAAAACACACTATAATCTCCATTTGAAATCGTTAGTGCTCTACGAAGATTATTTTCAATCATCGGTCCTAATACTAGCCCTAACACAAGGGGAGCGATTGGATAATCATTTTTGCTAAAGAAATAGCCCAAAACTCCACACGCAAGTAAAAGTAACAAATCGTACGTTGATACCTGCACCGCATAAACTCCAAAAATGGAAATAGCGATTATGATAGGAATTAAATATTTTTTTGGAGTACTAATAATCTTAGCAAAAACTTTGACTAATGGTAGATTCAAGACTAATAGCATGACATTTCCAATAAACATACTGGCAATCAAGCCCCATGCAACTTGAGGATGGTCCTCAAACAATAAAGGTCCTGGCTGAACGTTGTACATCATCAGTGCCCCCATAAGGATTGCTGTCGTACCTGACCCTGGAATACCTAACGTTAAAAGAGGAATCATTGCTCCTCCTGATGCAGCGTTATTGGCCGATTCTGGCGCAGCTACCCCCTCAATCGCACCGGTACCAAATTTAGAAGGATTTTTTGAAATCTTTTTTTCAAGAATGTAAGAGAAGAAGGATGCTAAAGTAGCACCGGCTCCTGGCAAAATTCCAACAAAAAATCCTAATATAGATCCACGTGCAATCGGTCCCACCGATTCTTTTAGTTCTTTTTTCGAAGGAAGTAAGTTATTAATCCTAGCAATTTCAGTGTTTTCTTCATCTTTTTCTAGAATTGTTTTAAACACTTCACCTAGAGCAAACAAACCGACTGCAATCGTTAAAAACTCAATTCCTTGATAAAGCCATGGCACTTCAAACGTAAACCTTGCAATACCAGAAACATTATCAATTCCAATTGTAGCAAGTAACAGACCTATTACCGTCATAATTAAGGCCTTGGTTACTGATTTACCCGCTAAACCACTCACTGCTGCAAGACCTAACAACATCAGTGAAAAATATTCAGCTGGACCAAATTTTAGTGCGACTTCCGAAAGTGGTTTAGCAAGAAGAATTAAAGCTATTAGTGTGACAATTCC
>DASQIV010000483.1:0-2820 GCA_035631415.1 Pseudoneobacillus sp.
ATTTTCTTATCATATGGATTGAAAGGAGCTCTATTCGTGAAACTGTACCAAGTAAGAAAAGGACAATTTGTATATTATAACAATGAGTTACACAAAGTTTATGGGGTAAAACCAATGTATAAACTATCCGTTCATCTTTTACGGTTGAGGGATTTAACACAGCATATAACCAATGCAGCTAGCGTGGAAAAATACAAACCAAAGGAACTTGACAGCTTTATTTTTAATCATAAGGCTTATACTCTCAATCACAACCGAAAAGCTGAAGAAGGAGATCTTATTTTAATACATAATCCTTTGCCCGATTCCCTTGATACTTATTCGTTAAATGAGATTGATGTGGTTGAAACCGTTGATAAACATGGGGTCATTACAAGTAATTCTCATGGAGTTAAGCATAATGAGTATTTATTAATGATATCCGGTCGTGCTCCTAACAGCCATCCGATTGATTTTCAAAATACTGAAAGTGCTATAAACGAAAACTTTGAGGAAATTGGTTTTAACCATTTAAATAATCCTGACATCGAACTGTTTCCAACGATAGCATACATTTATAAAAGGAAAGACAGTACTGAATTATTGGAAGCAATGGTGGTCGCAATAAAAGGGCAAACGGTCTACCTGGGAGGAGGTTTAGAAGTGTCACAGGAAGAGTTAATGAACAAGGACAAGTGGGAATTTCTATATAATCTCCTTGATAAATAGATTTACCTTGGATGAGAAAACTTCAACCTTTTGACAACATGAAAACCTTTTTAACTTACCCTACACTTAGGAGGTTTATATGGATTACAAAAAAAATAGGGGAAACAGTGTTTTTATTGTCTCTTTATTACTAACTCTCATTTTTATTGTTTGGGGAGTCTTTTTTACAGATAATCTCGCTAAAGTCACCGAAACCATTTACAATGGTTCAATTGATTACCTTGGGTGGGTATATCTTGGATCCACCCTATTCTTTGTAGCCTTTTCGATTTATTTACTGTTCTCTAAATATGGTGATATTCGGCTGGGCAGGAAAACAGACCGTCCTGATTTTAACACTGCTTCTTGGCTGGCAATGTTATTTGGTGCAGGTATGGGAATAGGGATTGTTTACTGGAGCGTCGCCGAACCTGTAACTCACTACACATCCCCTCCCTATGGGGAAGCTTATACAATCGCTTCAGCCAATATTGCCATGCAATATACATTTTTTCATTGGGGATTGCATCCATGGGCTATTTACACGGTTATCGGTCTAGCCCTAGCCTTTTTCCAATATAATAAAAGGCTGCCTGCGGCCATAAGTTCGGCATTTCATCCGATATTGGGTGATAGGATTTACGGACCCATTGGGAAAACAATTGATATACTGTCCATCTTTGCAACCGTTTTTGGTATTGCAACATCTTTAGGTCTTGGTGCCATGCAAGTTACGGCTGGAATGCATGACATCTTCGGTGTACCGAATGTGTTATTCGTCCAAATGACCGTTATTGTTGTCGCAACAGTCATTTTTATCATTTCCATCAATACAGGATTAGAGAAAGGAATCCAATACTTATCTAATGCGGCAATGATCTTATCTTTTGCTATTATGCTTCTGATTTTAATTGTCGGACCTACCTTGACTATTATTAAAGTGTTCTTTAATACGACAGGCCTCTATGTTAATGACTTTATACATATGAGTCTAAGACTACTTCCCTTTAGTGAAGGGGAATGGATTGCATCATGGACCTTATTTTATTGGGCATGGTGGATTGCCTGGGCACCATTTGTCGGTATGTTTATAGCGCGAGTTTCGAAAGGAAGAACATTAAGGGAGTTTGTAATTGGCGTGTTGATTGTACCTACTCTAGGTACATGTCTCTGGATGTCCATTTTTGGCGGGGCTGCTATTGAAATTGTCCAAAACACAGGTAATAAAAATCTAGCAAAAGAAATTGCTGGAAACGTATCATTGTCTATCTTTACATTTTTTGATTATCTTCCAATGAGTTCTTTATTAAGTATTTTGGGGTTTGCTGTCGTTGCCATTTATTATATAACAGTTGCAGATACAGCTACCTTTGTATTGGGAATGTTGAGTGAAGGTGGAACATTAAATCCTTCAAATAAAATTAAAATGACATGGGGAGTTATTCAATCAGCTTTAGCTGCTGTATTGCTTTTAGCTGGCGGTTTGAATGTTTTGCAAACAGCTTCCATAGCAGCCGCTCTGCCTTTTGCCATTATCATGATAGTCATGTGCTTTTCATTATTGAAAGGATTAAAAAGCGAATTTCAGGCACAAAAGGCGAATAAAAGAGGCGTGCAACAACCGTAAACCTCATTAAAATAAAAATCTTCCTGATTGTGTTTATTTTCAGGAAGATTTTTTGTTTAAATTGATGTTTAGCACCTATAACTTAACAGCTGAGTTGTTTTTTATTTATGGTACGGTTCACCGCGATTAATCCGAAATGCTCGATACACCTGTTCAAGCAGAATCAATTTCATCATCTGATGAGGAAAGGTCATTTTTGAAAATGATAACTTCTCATCTGCCCTCTGAAGTACCTCACTACTTAATCCTAGCGATCCGCCAATAACAAATGCAATTTTACTCTTTCCATATGTGGCTAATTTATCAAGAGAATCCGCTAACTCTTCTGAGGATTTCATTTTACCGTCTATCGCTAAAGCAATGACATATGTATCGGGAGAAATTTTAGCTAGAATTTTTTCTCCCTCCTTTTGCTTTACTTGTTCCATTTCTAGCTCACTCAATTGCTCAGGTGCTTTTTCATCTGGAACTTCGATTATTTCCATTTTCGCATAAGCGGTTAACCT
>DASQIV010000484.1:0-2112 GCA_035631415.1 Pseudoneobacillus sp.
CGAACAAATTGTGACAAAGTCCGAAATAATGGTGAACTTGTCCGATATATTGAAAAAAGTGTCCGATAAAATAGAAAAACTGTCCGATAAAAGGAAAAAGTAGTCTGATAACCAACCGTAACAAGTCAGATAAAACTCTAAATACTACTTCAAAAACTTCTCCTTCAATAAATCCACGTTGCGTACAGCTTCTTTTCGCATGCTTTCTGCGTTTTTCTTCACGAGTTCACTATATTTTGCACGATTATCTAATAACTCGTAGCCATTTCGTGTTAATTCTTCCACATCAATCTCTTCTAAAACAGAAGAAAACTCCCACATACCACTGCGTTTCAATAAACTTTCAACCTTTTTATCATAGCTTAACCCAATATGGGGAACTCCTAACAAAGTTGAGAAAATTAATGCGTGTAATCTCATTCCAATTGTCATCTGGCACTCGCCAATAAAGTTCAAATATTGGTTTGGAGTAAAATTCATGCCAAGAATATGACATTTGTCTGCATGCTTCATATGGGCTAAAACATTCTTCGAAGCTGTATCATCATGATGACCTTCCATCGGTACGAAAATCGGAGTGACTCCGCGTTCCTCAATCCAAGAATCCAAAATTTGAGCCACTTGCTCAAATTGCTTCACTTGCTCAAACCAGGGACGAACCGAAACGGCAACAAGGTTGTCACGACGTTCCAAATTCAAACTGTCCATACAAGCAGTATCTTCCTTCTTTTTGAAGGCAAACACAATGTCAGAAGTAACGACTGTTTTTGGACGAGTCACACCAAGCTTTACAAGATAATCCTTCGAAAATTCATCGCGTACAGTAATGAAATCCGCCATATTAGCGAATATTTTCATTAATATTTTTCCCCAAGTGGAGGTTACAGGCCCAATTCCTTGTGAGAAAAACATAACTTTTGTACCGCAAAGCTTTGCTAAAAACACAATCAATAAATAATACGGAAGGGGACCAAAAATAAAGCGGGTCGGATACGTATCCTGAAGCAAACCTCCGCCACCCGAAACTAAAAGGTCAGCTTCCTTCAAAGCACGAACCTTTCCACCAAAATCATGGCGCCAGCCGCGATAAACTGTTTTCACATTATGCTCCTTCGCCGTTTGTTCCGGTGAAAGGGAAAATACCGTAATATCTGGTTGGTCTAATTGATCACGTAAATTATCAACAATGGATTCTAAAATGGCTTCATCACCAGTATTACCGAGGCCATAAAATCCTGAAATAACAATTTTCAAAGAAAGTGCTCCTCCTTAAGTAGAAATAACTAGATTTAACAACATCTAAATATAAAAAGAAAGGTGCCCACAACCGTGCCGCACCAAATGATATTTTAACACTATCAACAAAACCATTCAACGTACATCTATGCAAACTTCGACAATAGTCTCTGACAATATAAAATAGTATCACTTTCCCATCCTTTTTTAGGCAAAAATGCAGCCGATTAATAAATACTTCATGCTTGTTTTTTATTACATCGATTTTAATATTGTTACAACCTCTTAATGCAGGACCGTTAATAATTCTGTAACAACTATTACAGAATTATGATATCAGAATTCCCCATCCTAATCTTAAACCAACCAATAAATGTAAAAAACACAGTCTTAATTTCCTCTATAAATTGGATAATATACCATCCGACAATAGGTCTATTGATATAACCTAAAATTTCTCTTCCTTACTCTAGCAAGGATTTTACTCTATAAAACTTTCATTCGACAAATTTCGGGCGGTGCCTGTCACCTAATGTCCTCCTTTGTAATGTTTTTGTAATATAACCGTAAAGTTTCTTTGGGGAATTTTCTGATAATATTAATGTTGTAAGTTACATAGTTCGATAAATTTCGTGATAGTTATTTATATATCTTACATTTTCTACAAATCTACATAGAGGTGACGTAATGAAGAAGGCAATCTCGAGGCTCTTAATAGTAGCTTTAATGGTGATGATTCTACCATTCACAACAGCACAGGCAGCAACACAGCAAGAGGAGTTAATCACAACCGCTAAAAGTTTAATTGGAGTACCTTATGTTTTTGGAGGAACAACTCCAAAAGGATTTGATTGTTCAGGCTTCATCTCCTATGTT
>DASQIV010000485.1:0-3434 GCA_035631415.1 Pseudoneobacillus sp.
TAATCCTGGTTGGGGTACAAAACACTTCGTTGAATTTCAAGATATTCGCGATTTAAATGTTCCGGTTATTAACATTGGGCCATATGGTGTTGATGCTCATAAAAAATTAGAGCGTATGGAGATGACCTACTCTCTTGAGGTTGTGCCAAACTTAACGAATGAAGTGATACGCACTCTATTAAAATAAGATACGAACCCAGCATTTGTTTCAATGCTGGGCTTTTTTGTGTTTACATGGCTGGTTCATTCCTTATATTGTAAAAAGCACTTCAAGTATAAACCTTTATTTCCCGGGAAGTTTACGAAAAAAATATTACTTTTCAAAAATTAATTTTTTAAAACATGAAATTTTTCCATACATAGACTCGTTATACTAGATGAAACACAAACAAAAACGAAACATGCGCATGATCGTTTGGGTCAGGAGGTTAATATGCAAGAAGAAATGCAATGGATCGGTGAAGTACTATCAGGGAACAAACAAGCCTATGCACACATCATTAATAAATATAAAAATCCCTTATATGCGACGATTTTAAGGATGACCAAACATCCACAGGATGCACAAGATTTAGTTCAGGAAGCCTTTATCAAGGTTTACCACCAACTTGAAAAATATGATGGAAGTGGAGAATTTGCTGGGTGGATTTACCGTGTAACCATCAATCACTGTATGGATGAATTTCGAAAAAAGCGTTATCAAATGAAACAGGTTGAATTAACAGACGAAAAATTAGATAATCCCAATCATCCTGAAGTAGTATTCCTGAAAAAGGAGAAAAGTAGACAGCTAGAAAAATTAGTCTCCACTCTACCGGAAGATGAGCGAATAATTATCCTTTTACGCTATGTTAATGAATTAAGCTACGACGAAATAAGCGAAATGGTAGATACTCCCATTTCCAACGTCCGCAATAAATTACATCGAGCGAAGAAAAAAATGAGAGATACGGTAAAACGAGAAGGGGGTTACTTTCATGAAGTGTCCAACGACAGATAAACTATCACAATTTGCAGATGATTTATTAGTAGAAAGTGAACTTACTGCCATAAAAAATCATATTAGTCAGTGCCATGATTGTGAACGCATCGTAAACATCTTTAAAGATGAACAACAATACTTAAAAGAAACCTTACAAACACCAACATTACCTGACGATTTCGCTTCGCTAGTTCTTAATCAAGTTGAGCCTTATAAACAGAACTCTACTAGACTGAAAAATGCACCATGGAAACGTATCATGCTATCTGCAGCTGGAGTTATATTAGCTGTTGGCGTAAGCACCACTTTCAACCCCGCTTTTGCAAAATGGATCGATGGTTTATTTTCATCAAGTCAGGTTGACGAAGGCTTAAGAGTGGCAAATGAAGCAGGCTTTGTCAAACGACTAAATCAAGAGGTAACGGACAAAGGAATTAAGTTTAAAATCGAGGATGTAATGGCAGACTCCTCGCGAATCGCCTTATCCTACCAGATCTTGTCTGAAAGTGGTAAAGTAAAAGACCCGTATTTTGATCTGGGTCATCCGAAAAATACCATTACTGTTTTGGATGCTCAAGGAAAAAAGCTAGAATTAAACAATATGAGCTGGGGAAACCAGGATGACTATGGATTAATTGAGTTTTCATTAAGGGATATCGCTATCCCAGAACAAATGATGATTAAAATTCAGATTGGGGAATTAGACGGAAGAGATGGCAACTGGCAGCTCGATGTTCCTATTAACTTGAAAGAAAGTCTTCAGGCAACCACAACTGTACCATTAATAGCGAAGAAGACTAGCTTCCAAGGTGTTACGGTTAACCTGAAGGAAATTCGATTTGCCCCATCTTCTACCGAAATGATTTATGAGACTGCTTTTACGGACGAAGCAAAAGCTGAATTGATTCCGAAAATAAACCAACTTGAGGAACAGTATGGAAAAAACACATTAACCAATTATGGAACTGACATTCAATATCATATTGAAAATGAAGAAGGTAAAGCACTTCTGCACCATAATACCTTCTTCAAAGGAAAAGGGCATCCGAGTGATTCAGGAACTTTACAGGGCAGCGGAAAAGATATACCTGGGGAAATCGGACATGTATTATGGAACCAATCCTTTGTTCCTCAAAAGGATAAGGATAAACTCACTTTCGTATTGGATGGAATTTTTAAAACAGAGCCATCTGATTTCTCTATTAAAATTAAACCAAAGGAATTAAAAAAGCATCCGATCAGCTTTGAATACGAAGGTAACTTTATGACCATTAAAAAAGCCGAAAAAAACAGTGAAATCTCATTTAAGAAATCACTTATCCCAATTGAAAGAAAAACCATTTTTAAAATAGAAATGGAAGGCGGAAAAGAAGCACTTTCTTCTGCACTAGGTGTATGGGTCCTAGTTGACCAAACTGGAAAGACATATGAAACGTTTCATAGCGGAGCCATCCTTGATGAAAAAGATGAAAATGGCCGCTTTAAGACAACAACTGAACTCATGACATATGACTTGGATGAAGTTCCTGATGAATTAACACTAAAATTACTTTCTGTTACCCGTTATGATGAAGTCAAAGACAAATGGAGAGTGCCTTTATACTAGTAAAAAAAGCGTGAATTCGAAGAAGAATTCACGCCTTTTTTACTTACCCAAGAAAGTACTTGGCATCACAACGGCAACCACTTCTCCACGCGCGCAAAGAGTATCTCCAGCATAAACCTCTGTCTCCACTCTCCACTTCTTTGGATGTATTTCATGTATGGTCCCAACAGCTTTTAAAGGTATATTTTGTGGTGTTGGTTTTAAAAAATCCACCTTTAAAGAAGCGGTGACAAACCGTGGCGGCTCCACTCCATCCCCAACCTCATGGCCATTTTTACGATGTAAAGCTAATGAAGCAGAACCAGTTCCATGACAATCAATGAATGACGCAATCACCCCTCCATAAACAAAACCTGGAAGCGCAGCATGCTTTTCCTCCGGTTTATATATGGTTAATGTTTGCTCTCCATTCCAAGCCGTCCGGAAATGGTGACCTTCTTCATTTAACCTTCCACAGCCATAACACCACGCAAAATCATCAGGATAATCATCTTGTATCGCTTTTACTACCTTCTCCTCCATTTATTCCCCTCCTTTTTTCAGAATAGTATAACATATGTAGGCAAAAAAAATGAAAGACCTGCCGCTAGACAGATCCTTCATAAACTTTTAATGTGAGGATTCTACAGAATCTACATGGCTAACATGCTTATAATTAGCCCATATAAATAAAACTGAAACTAGAACGAACGCCGCTCCGACAATAAAAGGGACAGACGGATTATAGATTTCAGCAAGCTTTCCTGCTGTATAAGGTGCAATAGCACCTCCGATAAAACGGAGGAAGCTGTATGCAGCAGATGCGGTTGAACGTTCTACCGGTGCAGCATTCATGACCGCAGTTGT
>DASQIV010000486.1:0-5025 GCA_035631415.1 Pseudoneobacillus sp.
ATTATTTAGTTTAATAGTAAGAGTAGTAACCAACAAGAAAATGGAGGTTAACCTTACAATGAAAAAAGCTAGTAAAAAGAAGTTAGCATTTGCATTAGCACTTGGACTTACGATTCCTGCTGTTAATCCTGCAGCCGCCGCATCTGTTAAAGATGTTAAGATTGATTCTGTTAAGTTTATTGGGATGAAGGCACCTTCAACGGTTGAACAAATGGTCAAAACATATACCGAAGCCTCTGTAGAAGTTAAATATAGTAACGGTGAAGTGAAAAAATTCCCATTAACTTATAACTATTTATTTAAATCGGAAGATAAAATAGCAACCAATAAAGGGGAGAAGATTGCTGCTGGTACTCCGATTGATGTGAATGGAAATCCTGTTGTGGACCCAAGTACCCCGGATAAGAATTACTTTGTATCCGATGCACCTGATTCCAATAGTTTCCTAAATCCTATAAATGGTAACCTGTTTATGGTTACTCATTATGAATACGATACGATTGATGCAGCAGGGAAATCTGCTTACGGTTTAGTACCTGCATCTATGTCATTAACTAAATTTAACCAAGAGAAGAAAACGGGGGAGTTAACAGTTGCTGATGTAAAAAAAATTGACTTTTCAGAGGTCAATGGTCTTTGGATTCCATGTAATGGTTCAGTTTCTCCTTGGAACACTCATTTAGGATCTGAAGAGTATGAACCAGATGCACGTGGCTTTGAATTCGAACCTGAATCATCTGGAGCAACTTGGACAAAAAGCTTTGCCAAATTATATTTTGGTGATGAATCAAAAGCAAATCCTTACTTTTATGGATTTGTTCCAGAAATTAAAGTAAACGCTGATGGTTCAACAAAAGTAGTTAAGCACTATAGCATGGGGCGTAAATCGCATGAGCTATCAAAAGTAATGAAAGATAACCGTACTGTTTTCTTTGGTGATGATGGCGGAAATACAATGATGTTCATGTATGTAGCAGATAAGGCGGCTGATTTATCTTCAGGTAATTTATATGCGGCTAGATTTAATCAAACAGGCACAGAAAATGGCGGTTCTGGCGATCTTCAATGGATTAATCTTGGACATGCTACTGATGCTGAAATTAAACAAATCATTGATAAAGGAACAAAATTTAGCGACATCTTTGAAATATCCGGTAAACCAGCAGAAGGATTTACAGCTATTAAGCAATTCTCTTATGGAAAAACCGAGTATTTAAAGGTCAAAAAAGGCATGGAAAAAGCAGCTGCATTCCTTGAATCTCGCCGATATGCTGCCATCCTAGGTGCTACATCGGAATTCAATAAGATGGAAGGTATGACAGTAAATAATGCAGATAAAAAAGTATATGTGGCTATGTCTGATGTAAGTAAATCAATGGAAAAGGATACAAAAGGGACGGACCCTACCGACCACATTCAATTACCAAAAAGAAAATCAGGTGTAACCTTCCAGGTTAATCTTGCAGGTGATCAAAAAGATAATACTGGAAACTCCATTAATAGTGAGTATGTTGCATCTTCAATGAATGGTTTATTAGTTGGTGAAGATCTTCCTACTCCTGATGCATTTGGAAACACAGCAGACCCAGAAAAAGTAGCTGGTCCTGATAATCTGAGCTATTCAGAATCAATGAGAACGTTATTTATTGGTGAAGACAGTGGACAGCATACGAACAACTTTGTGTGGGCGTACAATATGGATACTAAGGAATTATCCCGTGTTTTATCTACCCCTGCTGGAGCAGAATCAACCGGTTTACAATTGGCAGATGACCGTAACGGTTTTGCCTATTTGATGAGCAATTTCCAACACCCTGGTGACGAAGTTGAAGGGAAAGAAATAACTGCAGTAAACAAAGATGAATTACTAAGAGCTGTGGATCGTGAAATTGGCATTAACAAAACAGGTGGAGTTGGTTACATTTCAGGATTACCATCCATGACTGTTATGCCTAAAAATGAAAAGCCTAATAAGCCAGAAGTGAAAAAGCCTACTCCTGAAAAGAAAAAATTCTGGAATGGGATAGAAGTGAAAAAAGGTCAAATTGGTAAGGTAATGTTGAAAGGTAAAGTTATCTTATACAAGCAAACTCCAAATGGACTTGAAAAAGTTCGTACATTAAACTCTGGCAATGGTTACCGAGTTTACGGGATTGACCAAAAAAACAAGAGCTATCATGTAGGTGGAAAATACTTGATTAGATTTGACTCAAAAGTCACCTATTCTGCTGTACCCACTCATTTAAAATAAGAAACAAAAAAGGAAGGTGCTTGCGCACCTTCCTTTTTTTACCATAGAACAGGTTTTGCAACCATAAACCAGAGCATGATCATAAGCAAAAACAAATAAATCCATACGGTTTGGGTTAACTTTTTCACCAGAAATATTTTATCTTGATTTGGTTCATTAAATTTCCGTAGAACCGGAGTAAATGCTCGTGCTAAAAAAAAGCCGGAAGCTAACATGACAAGTAATGTGGCAACAACCCAAGGAGTTGTCCACGTCCATTGACTATATACTATAAGAAGGACTCCCGTACTTACTAACACGTGACCCGCATGTTTTACGGTTCGAACTGCTGAACGAAAAATATCTATGTAGACCTGCTGGATATCGCTTTCTGCTGCCTTTAATTTCTTTGCGATTGGAATTAGAACAAAGATGGGGCCAATTGAAAGGATAACACTACATACGTGAAGAAAAAGAATAATACGGTAAAATATATACATCTTGCAACAACTTACTCTTGAACAGGACGGAATTCATGCACCCATACTCTCATTTGTGGAAGCCATGGCATTCCAGGGTGGTAGGCAAGAATAGATTGTTTATATTCTTCTACTGTTTCAAAGCCTTCTTGTTTTGCATGTTCATCCGTTAATTCTCCTAAAGATTGAGAATAAACGTTTTCCACTACAAAATTCTTACCTTGAAGAGTCATGATTTCGCCAACATCTGCATAACGGCTATTTCGACGTGTCGCTGTTTTCTTCCCTGCAAGAACTTTTTCGACGTCCTCAGGCATGGTGACTAAGCGGTCTACAGAACAAGTTTTTGGTGGTAGGGTATTATTTTCATTTTGATTTGTCATTTGAAAATCCTCCTTAAATATAATACCCCATTACACTATCATAAAAAGGGTTTTAATGCCAAGAAAGTACTAGGTACTCTATAGTTATTTGAAAAAGTGGATATGAGAAAAGAGGGAAATTGGTTTGATTTGGAGAATTATAATTCAAATCAAATAGAAGCGGAAGAAAAACGAGTGCTAAGGAGGATATTGTGGAAGTTTGGGATATTTATAATGAAAATAGAGAAAAAACAGGAAGAACTATTATTAGAGGAGAAAAGCTTCAAGAGAATGAATACCATTTAGTCATTCATATTTGGATTCAAAATAGCCAAGGGGAATTTTTGATTCAAAAACGAGCTAGCACGGTAAAATCAGCCCCGAATATGTGGGCAATAACAGGCGGTTCAGCCATTACTGGAGAGGACAGCCAATCTGCTTATAAGCGTGAGTTGTATGAAGAGATAGGGTTAATAGCAGATAACAGCAAAGCTGAAATTGCTTTTTCTTTAAAAAGAGAAAATAACTTTTGTGATGTGTGGTTAATCAAACAGGATTTTGATATCAATCAATGTAAGCTCCAGGTTGAAGAGGTTAGTGAAGTGAAATGGGCAACTGTTCAAGTAATAAGAAAACTTATTGCAAAGGGAAAATTTAATACCTATTATTATTTAGAAGATATCTTTAGGATTACTCAGATTTAAGTAGGAAAAATAGTCACTTAGCATTTTTGCTATCGTGGCTTTTTTTATTACCCAATTTTTTGAAAAATCATTATAAAAATGATTGACCTTCACGCAACGTAAAGGTGTATCGTAATCTTGTAAGGAGGTTATCGCATTGGAATATACAGTCCAAAAACTAAGTAGTCTAGCGGGCATTAGCACGAGAACCCTTCGTTATTATGATGAAATTGGTATTCTTAAGCCGGCAAGAATCAATTCATCTGGATATCGAATTTATGGTCAAGCGGAAGTGGATAGACTGCAGCAAATCTTATTTTACCGAGAATTAGGTGTGGGTCTGGATCAAATAAAAGCGATCCTCACATCACCCTCGTTTGATGGGGAAACGGCACTTAGAGATCATCGCGAGAAACTCCTTGAAAAAAGAAAGCAATTGGATGTGCTCATTGCTAACGTTGATAAAACGATTGCCTTAACAGAAGGGAGAATAAATAATATGTCTGATCAAGAAAAGTTTGAAGGCTTTAAGCAAAAAATGATAGATGAAAATGAGAATAAGTATGGAGAAGAGATTCGAAAAAGGTATGGCAACGAGAAGGTTGACCAATCGAATGCTAAGCTCAAGAACATGACTCAAGCACAATACGAAGATGTAAATAAACTTGCAGAACAAATAAAGGCTACTTTAGAAGAAGCGTTTAAAACGGGAGATCCAGCTGGAGAATTAGCTCAAAAGGCAGCTGATTTACACAAACAATGGATAACATTTTATTGGAGTGAATATAGCCAAGAAGCACATGCGGGTCTTGCCCAAATGTATGTCGATGATGAAAGATTTACTGCTTATTACGATAAAGAACAGCCCGGAACCGCTGAGTTTTTAAGAGATGCTATTCTTATCTATACTGGGATGAAAGAATAAGCGGTTAAGTGGTAAACATAAAAATCTTGGGACTTTAATGTAAGTAGTTCAGATAACGTGGGAAAACAAAATATATCGCAGATGTAATCGAGTATGAAATCGTAAAGGATTTATACTCGATTTTTTGTTGATATGTAGGAGTTTCTCTTGTTTTCATTAACAATTTATCAATTGAAATAGCATCCCTATTAACAGGAAGACCATAATGGTTGTCAGATGACTATTTTGTCTAACCAACAGGCTTGCGCTTTTCTTATTCCTAAATAGGAATATAATGTACAGTTTGGTGAAAAATAGGGATGAAAAATCTAGAAGAAAGAGATGAAAAAAATGAAGAAATGTATAG
>DASQIV010000487.1:0-2233 GCA_035631415.1 Pseudoneobacillus sp.
TACATAGCTCTTAGTTAATTTCATGTCCGTTTTGATTAAAACGTAATGAATAAGGACATTCACAACAGCAGGGGTTAACTGTTGATGAAACATAATATCCTCGACAATTTGTAAATCCCCTTTACTAGGTTCCCCGCCACCAGATATATCCATTAAGAATTGTCTAGGTGAAATTGTTTCAAAATATCTTTTTATCTTTTCTTCCTTAGAATTTGGTTCAGATGTTTGCACTTTCAACAATTCAGGCTGAGTTCGATCCACCATTGCTGGAAGTTTATCTTGATGCTGAAACTGATACCAATCTCTTGCAGCTTTCCGGAGTTCTTCGATGTTAAGTTCATCTTCCTCTAATGCGCTTAAGACGATTTTTTGCATTTGTAATACATCAATATTATAAAGAAAAGCGAGATTAGCAATTGCCTCTTTTACCTTCTGTGTTAACATTTTTGGTGAAATAAAGGAATCCTTTAGTCCAGCTAATAATAAATCAAAATTAAAGCTATCAAGATGAATTTGAATGGCTTTGGACTCATTTCGACCAATAAAAGACTCATCAGGCTCAAGTTGTAAATCCTGAGAGGATTCCTGATGGAATTGTAGGGATTCAGGTGAGGCAGATGAATAAACCTCTTGGAAAGCTTTAGTTATATCCTTATATTCATCATTAGATGGTTTTTGTTGATCACTAAAAAAACGCTTCAACCTATTGAATTGTTTTTTACCAACCTTTTGGTACAAATAAATATTTAACATTCCATCTAAAAAAAATCGTTCCGGATTTAAAGGAGGTTTCAACTCATAAATAAAGGAACGTTCATCATCCTCTAATCTCACATATGTTTTTAATAAGCCGATTCCTTCAAGCTTTTGACGAGCATGAAAAATTTCCTTTAAGTTTGTATCTAAGTAATTCATTAAACTATGATGGGTAGTCGTTTCTGACCATAGTCTGTTTTCTTCAAGCTCTGACCATAATGTCATATATAGACTAAAAGCAGTTGAGCCTATTAATGGTTGATATAAAAAGGTTAGGATTTTTTGGTCATAATAATGGAGCATTCCATCTGAAGATACAACATATCGATCAATAGGGAGAAGCTCCTGCCAGTGCTGAGCCATGTGGTTTCATTCCTTTACTAAGTAAAAAAGAGCTAAAGAACATTCTTCAGCTCTATTTGGATTTTTCTCTTTTAATCAATTCTTTAAGTTCATCTATAAAAACATTAATATCTTTAAATTGTCGATAAACAGAGGCAAACCGCACATAGGCGACCTCATCAATTTTTGCTAGCCTGTCCATCACCATTTCACCAATGGATTCACTATTTATTTCAGAAATACCAGCACTTCGAAGCTCTTTTTCGACTTCATGTACGATTTCCTCTAGTTGTTTGAGTGCAACTGGACGCTTTTCACACGCTTTAATGAGCCCTCTTAATACTTTCTCCGAACTAAATTCTTCACGGGTACCTTCCTTTTTCACTACGATTAACGGAATATCTTCGACCTTTTCAAAAGTAGTAAATCGAAAATTACATAATTCACATTCCCGTCTTCGACGAATCGCTCTACTTTCATCTACTGGGCGAGAATCTAGTACACGAGTACCATTATGTTGACAAGAAGGACATTTCATAAAAATCAGCTCCAATAGAACTCTTAGTTTGTTGAATTCTTTCTATTACTATCTTATTAAAAACACCCAATGAAGACAAGCATCATCATTCTAAATACTTCGTCCAGTCCCAATTAATGATCCTACTTTATTCAATTTTTGATAAAACGTGTCAATTTCATTTTTTAGCATAGGGTATGAGCCAAATACGGAAAACGATTCTGTTGAGATATGTAAATCTACAGCCACTTCATAAGGCCTAACAGCCACTAACGTAATAATTAAAAAAAAGGTTTTGCCATTTTTTATTTTGACCGAGATTTCTCCATGCTCCTGTGAAATATGGTCTACTATATACTTTCCATCTTGAGCAAGAAGTTTTTCAACTTGTTCAAATAATTGTTTAAAAGTCCCTTTATAATAATGTGTTTTTAACTGTTCATCAATATGGTTCTCTTTTGTTTCACATTGTTTTTCAAATCGAGTTAAAATAGCCTCAAACAATCCTTATCCCTCCAATAGTGTATTTAAGTACAAAAAAGAGGTGTATAGTATACACCTCTCGTTAAGTATCAATTGTAAAATTATAGAACTTTTGCTTGTGCTTGCTTCATATTA
>DASQIV010000488.1:0-2497 GCA_035631415.1 Pseudoneobacillus sp.
TGCTACCTGGTGTATACATAGGTACACCTTGAACAAATAGTTGCACTAACTCTAAACTATATTCCGAACCATTTTTGGTCATAATCCATTCTATTGCTTCATGTGGCGCCATTTTCTTTTGAGAAAGGGCATTTTCATATCCATTAGCTATCGCACAAATTTGCGCAAATTCATGAACCTGTTCTTCCTTAAGCCCTCTCGGAAAACCTGAACCATCAAATGTTTCATGATGTTGATAGCACACATGTGCTGAAAGCAAACTAACTTCTCTTAGCTTTCTTAAAAATTCAAAACCAGCACTAGGATGTTTTTCAACATCTTTTGTCAGCATTTTTCCAATATCATGTAAAAGTGCCCCCACTGCTAAGTCTCTTAATTGCACTGGCGAAAAATTCTTTATTTTTGCTAATTGAATCGTTAGTAATGCAACGTTAACTGAATGAGCATATAACCTTAATTCTTCTGCCAAGTAAGATGTAGGGACTAATACAATCGCCTTACGTTTTACGGTTTCTTCGACAATTTTGATAGCTAGCTTTTGAATCTCTCTTATCGGAAATTCCACTTTTTTCTCAATAGACAAAAAAGCATTCTGCAAAATACTGATTGCATCAAGCCACGTAGGCATATCTAAAACTTCATCCATTGTAATTCCAAATGAAACAGCATCTTCGATAAAAAGATAATGTATATCCATTTGTTTTAATTTTTCTAGATATGTTGGATGAATCGTTCGTCCTGCTGCTAGTAAGACTCTCTTATGTTTGTCAAATACAGGTCTAGCGAGCTGCATTGTTTTAGGATTATAATCATCTATAGTAATTAATCTCATGTAAACCCTCTTCTTTTTGATCCACTGCTGCCATTTATTTTTCTTGATCAGTTAAAATAATGGGACCTTCTTTTGTTATCGCAATAGTATGCTCATATTGAGCGGAATACTTTCCATCAATTGTACGTGCTGTCCAACCATTAAGATCCATCTTCGTTTGATATTCTCCTACATTGACCATCGGTTCAATCGTGAAAACCATGCCTTCCTTAAATCGTGCTCCTTTTCCAGGTAAACCAAAGTGAGGAACATCTGGCTTTTCATGAATAGTCGCACCTATACCATGACCGATAAAATTTCGGACAACGGAAAAACCTTCTGATTCAACGTAGGATTGAATTGCATGACCTATATCCCCAATTCGATTTCCTGGTTGAGCTACTTCAATCGCTCGATATAAAGACTCTTTTGTCACATGTAATAATTTAGTTGTCTCCGCAGAAACCTTCCCTACTGGATACGACCAGGCGGAATCAGCTAAAGCACCATTTAAATTTACCACCATGTCAATAGTGACTATATCTCCTTCTTGTAGGGGAGTTTTTCGTGGAAATCCGTGACAAACCTCATCATTAATACTTGCGCATGTTGCATATTCATACCCTTTATAACCTTTTTGTTCAGGTGTGGCACCATTTTTTTTCAAGAATCCTTCCACAAATTCATCGATTTCCCAAGTCGTTACACCTGGTTTAATTAACTTTGCAATTTCTCTATGGCAAGCAGCAAGTATCTTTCCTGCATCCTTCATCTTTTCAATTTCTCGAGGTGACTTTAAGATAATCAAAGTATTTCCCTTCTTTCCCTTCAGTTGTATCTAATCACACAAAGTTGTTATCTCTCATTTTACCCTTTTTTCAAAAATAGAAAAAGAAAGAACCACTTATTTATTATAGAACTTTTTTTGTACTAAATTATGAACATTCGAAATAAGGATATAATCCTAATTTTGAAGAATTATGATGAAACATTGTTCTTTATATGGAACTTTTTTTCACTTTTTGGTATACTTGAAAAAAGTAAAAAATAAAAGTGAAGTGAATATAATGATTGGTGAACGCGTAAAACAGCTTCGTTTAGCAAAAAGAATGTCATTGTCCGAGGTAGCTGAGCAAGCTGGGGTGGCTAAATCGTATTTAAGTTCTTTAGAACGAAATTTGCAAACAAATCCTTCTATACAATTTTTGGAAAAGATATCCGTTGTATTAGGTGTATCAGTTGATCAATTAATAAATGATCCTATTAATAAAGATGATCTTGATACAGATTGGTTAAAATTAGTACAAGAAGCCATGGGCTCTGGAATTTCAAAGGATCAGTTCCGTGAATTTTTAGAGTTTAATAAATGGAAATTAACGCAATCAAAAGATGAGTAATTTTCCAAATAAAAATAGTATTTCTTCCTTTGAAATTTAGAAGAAATACTATTTTTTATGCGTATTATTTTTCAACAATTAGCTCTTTCACTTCGTTTCCACTTAGGAAATTTCTTACAGTGTTTAAATCCATCCCCATACTTTTTGCCTCTAAAATTAATTGAATCCATTCTTTGTCTAATTCTTTCGTGCAGTCCATTTTTATACTCACCCTTATCTCCCCCAAAATACATCCTCTGTATCTCAGGCAGTCCAGCCATCATCGTAATGGATCCTCATTACCTTAGAT
>DASQIV010000489.1:0-2527 GCA_035631415.1 Pseudoneobacillus sp.
GATTGAACAACTAGAAAAGAAACTAAAAGAAATAATGGACAAAGAAGTTTTTCATTCCAATCCTTAAACAGAAACAACTAAACATAAGATTCTAAGTATAATAAGATCTAAACCCCAAAAGAAGATTACATATAATATGCATAGAATACTTCATGTTGCACTAACCATCATCCTCCTTAGCTGTGTTGGAATGGCTGTCAAAGAACTTGTAGAAAATTTTCAAACTGATGAAATTTCCATGGACACAACATCTAAACAAAATAAAAATGCTGACACTATGAATGTAATCGGAAAAAGAGTTATCAACTTACCTGCTAATATACTTGATCCAACCATTACCTCTGAAGAACCAATGTTTATAAATCCAACCATAAATGAAGTCATTTCAAATGGACATTTTTGGTTCAAGGAGGAGAACATTGAATCGAAGGTAATTGAAGCTGGATTACCTTCGACCTATCATTTTTATTTAGAAGTTTTAACATTAAAAGATTCAATTCTTAAACTTACAACAGTTAAAGGGTCGGAAATAGAAAAAGATCTCGCCAACCTACAGCAACTGAATAACATCTTTATAACAGAGCGCTTCAAGAGAAAGTCCAACAAAGACCCATATAACCAAGTTGCGGAGGATACTGTAGTATATATTAGACAAATCCTTCATGATTTAGATGTTGCCTTAAATCAATATCCATCTAACGAAACTTTCGGTGTCACCCACTTATTAGATAAAAAAAACATAGAGCCATTAGAAATATTTATAACCCAACATCAATCAGATAAATGCGTTCCAAATGAACGTTCGATTTTTGATTGCAACTAAATGATTGCGTTTATTTCACCAATAATTAACCGATTAAATCTTAGAACCAGCGCAGACTTAATTGAATATTACATTATTTGAACTAATCCATTTTCCAATATAATTTAAACCCCCTTGTGGCTATACAAGAGGGTTTTCTTTAGTAGAAGTTTTATGTAACAGGTAATAGATTTTTTGTTATTGAAATCATCCCCCTCAAGAAATATTCTCATATTTCAAAAACAATACTGGGGATTTGGTAGAGATATTTACACTTTCATTTTGGAAAATAATAATTTTTTTACTTATCGAATCAACATATAAATGAGTATTATTTAATTTGGTAGGCTCAACAAATTCTCCTTCAATTATAATATTCGTAAATTCTCCGAATCCTCTGTACTTTGAACTATACGTTTCATCCTTTTTCAACATTCGATCACATAAAGGCAAGTGTAATACCTTTGAATCATCATCGGATACATAGTCTAACCCTGTTTCTTCAGGGGAAGCAAAAATGAGTAGATGGACAGGGTTAGCACCTAAGTTTTTATACCCATGAATTACATTTTTCCAACCGAAAACAACATCTCCTTTAGTTGCTTGAACCGTTTTATTGTTTGTTATATAGTAGGTAAGTTCTCCTTCTAACACTAAGGCACAATCTTCTCCAAAGGGATGAAGGTGGGGTTAAATCTCATCCCCCTTTTGTAGTACAAATTCAATTAACCGTGAGTGTTTATTTGCTGTTTCATAGATTTTTTCACTTTTAAAATAATGTAATGAAGTTTTTGATAGATCAATCATCTTTTTCATATTTCAGCTTGGCTTATATCTCCTCGTTTTTATTTGAATTATATACGTCGCCGTATTGAATTATAGTTACTACTTTTTTCCATTTTCTGTTAATTTAATAAATTTATTAATATTTAAATTTATCAATAAGCTCATGTAGATTCATTGCTATTTTACTTAAGGAGACAGCAGAAGCCTGTACTTCTTCCATTGAAGCATTTTGTTGTTGTGATGATGCAGCAATATTTGTTGTGTTACTCGATGATTCTTGGGCAACACTGGACAATTCACTTACTAGCTCTGCAACTTGATTGGATTCAAGGGATAATTTTTCAACGGAATTGGAAACTTGAACAATTTTGTCTGAAACTTCACTTGCGGATTGCAATATATTCTTAAAAGCAACTCCAGCACTTTCAACCACTTTAATACCTTGCTCAACTTCTAATGTGCCATTGTTTATGGAAGCAATTGCATTCTGTGTTTCTATTTGGATTTGAGAAACAATATTGGTTATTCTTTTAGCAGAGTTCTCTGATTGCTCAGCTAACTTCCTAACTTCATCTGCCACCACAGCAAAACCTTTTCCACTTTCACCAGCACGCGCAGCTTCTATGGCGGCATTCAAAGCTAGTAAATTAGTTTGTACAGAAATGTCAGTGATAACTTTAACAAAGTCCCCTATTTCTTTTGATTTCTCACCGAGTGTTTGGATATTAGAAGATGACTGAACTACTGTCTGTTTTAGGGTATTCATTTGAGAAACGATATTCTCAATATGATCCTCTCCATTTTTAGCATTATTCAACATGGTAACACTCTCATTAGAAACTATGCTAGATGTGTTTGCGATGTCCCTTATCTCATTTGTAATTCGTGTAATCGACTCAACACTTTCTTTTGTCACTTTTTCCTGGACCTCAATGCCAT
>DASQIV010000490.1:0-7066 GCA_035631415.1 Pseudoneobacillus sp.
ATCACATGTAAGAGTTGATTTAAATTATGATTAGGAAATTTTGAATTTATTTCGAATGTAAATAAAATTTATAAGCTTATCCCAATTGCAGTGTTTATCACTATTAGTAAGCTTTTTAACATGTAATTTAAAAATTCACAAACAGGAAAATAGGAAGGGATTTAAAAATGACAAATTTGTGAAATTCAATTCAATTGCACAAAAAAAGCTGCTCTATAGTTTGTTTCCAAACTATAGAGCAGCTTTTACCTATATTTTTCATTTTCAATCCATAAAGACTTTTATCAAATTAACCAACAAATGGTAATGTAACAATTACCATCATGACAAACAATATGGTTATATAATTTACCGAATAAAGGAAAATCAGATGAGCCCATTTATGATCATCTTTCGTATAAAATCCTTTAATGCTTAATACTAGCCAACCAATATTAAGTAATGTTGCAATTATGATAAATATTAAACCAAGCGACGATAAATAAAAAGGTAATGGAAGTAAACATAAGCTATATACAAGCACTTGTCTTTTTGTAATGGCAATACCATGAACAACTGGAAGCATAGCAACTCTTGCAGCCTTATATTCATTGTATTTTTTTATAGCTATAGCAAATGTATGAGGCATTTGCCAAATAAATAAAATAAGAAACAAAATAACAGGAACTATATTTAACTTTGGTTCAACAGCCGCCCATCCTATTAAAGGTGTAACTGCACCTGAAACACTTCCAATAACAGTATTTAGGGTATATCTACGTTTAGACCACATCGTATATAAAATAACATAGGTAAACCATCCAACAAATGCATATACTGTCGCTTCAATAGTGGTAAAAAGTAAAACGATAAGTCCTAGTATAGTAAGGATTATTCCCATTGATAAAACTACTTTCAATGAAATATTACCAGTTACTGTTGGCCGTTTTTTAGTTCTATCCATCACGGTGTCTATATCTACATCATACCAATTATTAAGAACGAGTGCCCCTGCCATAACCATTGTGCTGCCTACAATCGTTAGTAAAAAATCTTGCCAGTGAGCGGTAAAGGAAGTATTAGTAAAGTACAATGCTAACCAAAAACCAGTAAAAACAGGTATCACATTCGAAATTAACACGATTGCCTTAAAAAGTTCTTTTAAATCTGAAATCAAACTTGTATTGCTAATTTTATTTGATAGAGTTGTCTTCCCAACCTCTTGTATAGAGGGTATCACGTCTTTACTCATTCCTATCCTCCCCAACTAATAACTAATTCCTATTATCAATTTAAACGAATATTTAATATCATAAAATGATTTACATCACTTGTGTAGTGGAAATTGCATTTTAAATATTCAAATAGAAATACACCAGAAGCTCGTCTGGTGTATTTCTTCATCACTAATTATATTAACATATTTAATCTAATTGTGATTTAAAGTTTTGCTTTTTCCAGATTTTTTTATGCATAATGAAAGCCACTATCCCTATAATCGCCACAAATAATAGGCTTACAAAAAAGCCAGGACGGATTGTTTTTTCCATTAATGTTCCTGTAACAGCAGCAAAGATTAAAGCAAGTCCAAGAAAAGCCAATAATTTACCTAGAAATTTATGATTGAGAATACGTAATGCAGAGATGATAATGAAAGACCAATTGTATAGAATCAATATTCCTGCCGCAGTGGTAATATACTCATATATTTTTCCAGGTAACACCAGTGCTGTAATAATTGATGCTAATAATCCTATTGTTGCTAGACCTAATGATGGTAGAGGTAAATCCTTCCACTTTTTTAACTTCTTAGAAAATATTTCAGGAGCATCTCCATCTTCGGCTAATGTGACTAAAAGATTGGTGACACCAAATAAGGAAGCAGTCATCGTTGAGAACCCAGCAATAATAATTGCACCATTAAAAACATGTGGAAAAAATGCTAGGTTGTACTTATCTAGCGCTGTTACAAAAGGACTCTCCTTTTCATTAAAGGCACCGTGTGCCACCATTGTGACAGCAAGCCCAAGTGACACTATATAGATAATTGCAAGTACAATGAGCATAATAATTCCTGCTTTAGGTGCATCTTCTTTCTTTTTTAGTCTCATTGCCATAAGACCAATTACTTCAATCCCACCGAAAGCATAATAGGCATAAATCAGAGAGGACCAAAAACCCTTTAACCCCTCTGGTAATAAATCATGACCTGAATTTGGTATTCCAGGATGTTTAACATCTCCATCAATCCATCCGATAAGAGCTGCCCCTGCTATGATAATAAACATAACAATAGCAGCTGTTTTGATGATAGCTAAAATATTCTCTACCTTATCAAACCCACTTGTTCCAGTTAAAACTACTATAATGGAGACTACGGCGTAACCTGCAGCAAAGATCCAAAGAGGTACATTCGGAAACCAGAATCTTGAAAGTATTGAAAGAGCGGTTAATTGACTTCCCATTATCAGGATATTTGACGACCAATAATTCCAACCACAACTAAACCCTGCCCACTTTCCGTATGCTTTGTTTGCATAATAGCAAAAAGATCCATCCTGGGGATCTTGAGCAGTCATTTTTGCTAATAAATTGTATACGATGTATGTACCGATAGCCGCTAAAATAAAGGAAATTACAATAGAAGGCCCAGTCATTTCAATTCCAATTGTGGAGCCTAGAAAATAACCAGTTCCTATCGTACAGCCTACACCTATTAATGAAAGCTGCCACCATTTTAAATCTCCTTTTCCGGACCCCTTACCTTTACTTGCATTTCCAGTAGAGCTGCAACTTGTATTGCTCAAACTAATACCTCCTTTGTTCGATATTAGGATGGAATTTAGGGCCAGTTATTATGTAGTAATTTAGTTTAAACTTTTTTTCAATGCACAAAAAAAGCTTCAACTCCTCTATTCAGGGAATTGAAGCTTCAATACTTTATGACCTGCGTTAATTTACCTGCATCAAAACTCAGTTACTCCTAGCTACGCAAACTCCCTTTTAACCAGGCGCGTGGACGGTAAGGACCCACTGGGACTTGAATCAAGCTAGTTTTTCCTTTTTCACCGATTCTGTAAAGTTCATCAGATTGGTTCGCATCGAATCCTAGCAGTGGATGTCCCCCCATCCCTAAGGCACACGACAGCAACAATAGCCGTTGTACGAGAATTCCCGCTTCCATCTGTTGAATCCGATACCCTCTATACCCAATTTTCCCTCTAAGGTGATCCTTGTCTCCAACAACATGTATACAGAGTGGAACTTGATACAAATTCACATTTGGCATTGTTAAACCAAATTGTAAAAATTCCCGGTAATCCCCTTGGTTTATTCTCCGAAGTGCATGAACGCTATCGTCATATGAGTAGGCACCATTTGGAACACCATCCACGTTATAAAAACTGCCATACAATGATACACGAGTGCCAACATTCTCATGTGTGTCATCAAGGTCATTTTGATAAGAGAAGGAAAATGTTTCTTTCAACAAGGTTGAGAGTTGTATTTGACTCACTTTTCCGATGATAAAATCGATATCTGGTGAATGCCGCTCCCTGCAAACAGATGCGAGATCGTACGAATAACAATCCGTAAATGGTAGCAAGATCATCTCCGTACCCGTGGACGGTTTCACACTATCATTTTCCCCTATCTTCACAAATGACTGAGTTGTTTCAAACATGGATGCTTCATTAAGTTTTCTCAGCATCGGATAATCAATGACTCTCTTTGACCGATTATAAGAAACATGCTTCAACGATGGCAATTCACTGCACAATTCAATGTCAGAAACAATTTCTTCACTATTAAGATTGTTTTCAACACAATTGATAGATTGATGAATAGATAGTGGGATAATCGCATAAACACTTTCATCTTGTTCTGATAGTCCAAGCAAATGATTGATAGACCGATCAAGAAATTGGTAGCATACCCGTGAAGAGAACCCCATTTGATTTGCCACTTCTAACGATTGCCCTATTAGGACACCTGCATCTAACCCTTGAAGCCTATAGGAAAAATTGTTGTATTTATAGAAGTTTTTCCAAAAAATCGTCGAGACAAAAACAGTGCAAAAACAATCAGAAAGATTATAGCCATTTTTTAGACTTCTAGATAAGAAGTAATCATAATTTCCTTCTCGTACCAAAACGAGGTGGTGATGTGCCACATCGTAGTGGTAAATTCCCTTAGGAGCGTCCTCTAGCTTTAAATACACATATAATTCATTTGGGTACATTGCCCCTCCAGAAGGAACAAACCTCCGTACTGACTGGGCAAAGCTCACAGACTTTTCTATGGTTCCCTCGTTAATGGCGGATTGAGAATATTGGGAAAGGCCGTAGACATACCATAAGTAATGACCTAGCTCCACGAGATTGGGTTTTAGATGAACTTCTCTTCTTTTAAGTGTTAGCGGAAATTCTGTGGATAGAGGGATCTCAGGTAAGCCGCGGTATAGTTTATAAGGAAGTGGTGCATCTTCCCAATCCACCTTCCAATCGGGTGGAAAGATTTTTTCCGCGTCAAAATGTAGATCATGTAGAAACTTTTCAAGCTCCAATCTAAAGCCTCCTACTCTTCAATTAAGGAAACGGATGAGGATACGGATTAAGTTGTTCATATGATAACGGTTTCTTTGAAAAACCAAGTTTCATTGGTACCGTAAGAACCCTTTCTAGTCCTTTTACACGGGTAAGGTGATGGCCAAATGTCATCGGTAACATTCCAGGAATCAATACCTTTACACAGTATAATCCGTTCCGTTTCGTTAAAGGTGTTGTCTGGTCAACGACAATTACTTCGAGATTTAGTTGGCGGAACCTGTTTAGAATATCCTGTAGATCATCCTTCAAATCAATATTTACTGGCGGCTTCTTAAATTCCTCAGCAAACGTACGTAAAGGACGATGATCATCCAATAAAAAATTCAGACGTTCCTCCGCATCAAGCAGACCGTACAACATGCCATGATCCTCCATTGTACGTACTGCAAACGGATCTTTTAGCATTTCTTCATATTTCTGTCGGTTTTCCTCCAATTTTTCATCATCTCTAATCATCATGCCGGCAAGCTCATAAATAGAGCTTTTTACAGCCTTTATTGGATCAGGATTAGCTCCGGCTGCACAGATGAGGTTTACCCCTTTTGATTTTCTGTTTTTTGCCACAGCCCATACGCTTGGAATCTCATGTTCCATTGTTGAATTGAAAAAATGAAGATCATATCCGACTACCTCACGAATACGGTCAACCATTAGATTTAATTCTTTATCGTTAGCTGAACGAAGGTCAATACGTGGAAGAGGGAGATTTGCATACCAGGTTAACAAGAATGAATCTCGCTCCACCACCTCCATAATGCCATGGAATATGGCTTCCTCTAAACTCCCCCCTAGCGCACATCCGTTGGAGGTTTCATACACAAAGCCCTCCCCATAGCCCAAACTATAATAGGCAAGTAACTCTGGAATTAAAATCGGCCTTTCTTGTAGGAACGAATAACCCCAAACCCAATTCATTGGTTCATCAGGATTAAAGGGATTAAACGGAAAATTTGGTTTTTCATATTGATGCTTTTCATGTAAACCTACTTTTGTTGGATTTAGTGCTACATTCATTAAATTATGATAACTATCACGAACTACCTTCCTTTTTCCTCGAGGCTCAATTCCGCAATATCGCTCCAAGCCCTCCAAGATGGCAGTTAGCTCACTCATTTCATAAGAGTTTGACCTTCCTGCTACTCCCTCATCCCCTCCAAACATAGGCATGCTCATTAGTACATCAGCAAATGGTAGTCTGAAATCCTGCATTTTCCCATTCAATACCCCGGTACGACTATCGAAATAATCTCTAACTAGCACTGTTTTTAATTCCTCTATCGAACGGCATCGATAACTACTGCTATTAATTTTAGGACTAGATTCTAAGGAAATGGATGCCAAATCCGATGTGTCATCAGGTATTTGACTGCACATTGGGCATAATGGATCCGGCAAAAAGAGGTGACTGTAGTTCGTTAACGTTCTCATGTTAGTAATGAATACTCTTTCTTCTAAATGGCTTGTTTCACCATTTAGAACCTTATCCACTTCGTTACATATCAAAGATGCCATTTGCGATAGCCCCGTTCTTGATGCCCATGCATCTCTCTGCATTCCACCTCCAGCTGCTATCCTCCCCTGAAGCTCCCACATCTTGTGGCGGTCGGGTCCTGCAATTAGGCGCCTGATGTCAGCGCAACATGAACATCCCGGTGTATTGGGGCGTACTAGAGGACCAATTATTCCTTCTCCAAACGAAACGAAACCTCTAATCCAAGGGATACCTATTGATCTGAATTTTTCTTCCGCACTTTGATGAACAGATGGGTGCCAAGCGTCATTTAGCACCAGTGCTAGCTCTGTTTCTTCGGGTATCTCTTTTATTAGACTTTGTAGCTTGACGGGATAGTTGCAGGATAATTGCTCATAGACAAAATCTGCTAATAATCCCTGTCCTTGAATGATAATACGGGTAGCCATTAGGATACCTCCCCACATACCTGCACACCAAATACTCCTGCTAGTTCCTGCTTTAAAAAAGGCTCAAAAGCAAGATCATAAACTAATAAATGTTTGCCGTTTCGGTTTAATACCTGAATAGAAGATTCTAATACTTCTAATTGTGTTATTTCATCACAAGATGGGATATCAAGTTGAGTATTCATCTCTTTTAGAAATACACTAGCTTCCATCTTTTGCTTCATTACGGAATCTAACTGGTTTTGAGTATCAAAGAGAGCTTGTTTTAATGCATTTCGTAATGCCAATGTTGTATTTAAGCCTACCCTTATGTGCCAACGATCATTTGATCTTACTCCTATTACTGGGAAGCCAAATAATTCCTCAGCCACCCCAATTGTCGGTACATCGTTTAAGGTGGTAAGTGCATTTAAATAAAATCGACAATGTTGATCTTCTATTGTACCCAGCGGCATGTGAAAAATAGTATTCTGTTGATCACCCACTCTATTTCTCAATTGTTCATCTAAATATACTTGCAGGCCTCGACATACAGCCTCAGAGACCGTGACTCCAGC
>DASQIV010000491.1:0-2133 GCA_035631415.1 Pseudoneobacillus sp.
GATTATTGCGACTCTTGAAATGAAGGATCCATATACAAGGGGACATAGTGAAAGAGTTGCTCAATATGCCTTATTACTTGCAGAAGAGACAGGTAGATATTCCAATGAGGAATTAAAATCATTTAATTATGCCTGTTTATTACATGATATCGGAAAAATACAAATCTCTGATAATATTCTAATGAAGCCTGATAAACTTACAGAAGAAGAATATATGATTGTTCAATCACATCCTGCTGATGGAGAAGAAGTAGTTAAAGACGTTGAGGGACTAAAGGGGTATTTAAGTGTCATTCGTTCACATCATGAACGTTGGGATGGACAAGGATATCCTGATCATTTAAAAGAAGAAGAAACTCCTTTATTAGCAAGAATAGTATCTATAGCAGATGCTTTTGATGCCATGACTTCATCTAGATCATATCGGGCTGCATTGCCAATCGATGAAGCGTATAAACGGATTATTGCTGGAAAAGGAACTCAATTTGATCCAAAGCTCGTAGAAATATTTGAAAAGGTATTTCCTTCATGGAAGGAGTTACACTCAAAGAATTCTACAGTTTAGATAGATTTTTAATAAAAAGGGGGGAGCACAATGAAAATTCGTAAATTGAAAAGAATTAAAACTACTTGTTGGTGGTGTGTTTGGCTTCCAAATAAATAGTTTTAAAGGGATGCATACATATTGTTGTGCATCTCTTTTCATATTCATATTTTATTCTTATATTTGAAAAAGTGGTGTGGTAATGAAGATTACTCATGAATCAATGGTAAAACTGAATCCGTTTCTCGTTCAAAAGGACAAGAAGAATTTAATTATAGAAGATCTAACTACCGGCGAATTCTACGAAATGCCAGAAGTATGCGTAGCAGCAATTGAAAAAATAAATGAAGGATTATCTTTAAAAGAAATTGAGAACGAATTAAAGATTAAATATCCAAATGAAGATGTTGATTTAATTGCCTTTATGCAACAGCTTCTTGAATTACAGATGGTTCATGAATTGGATGGTCATATAATAGAAACAACTAACATCCAATCCGAACAGCTAGGATTTAGTTGGATATCTCCTAAAATAGGAAAACTGTTTTTTAATCGTTATGCCAATATTGGATATTTCATATTATTTGTTATCAATATAGTTCTTTTTATCATCAATCCTCCATTATTTCCGCACTTTACGGACTTATTTATTTTTGAATCGATGACAATGAATATGATTCTATGGTTTCTAGTAGGCGGAGTTTTAATCTTGATTCATGAGTTCGGTCATATTTTAGCAATTAGACAACATGGGTTTCCAACAAAACTAGAGGTTGGTCACCGGCTTTTTTTAATTGTCTTTGAAACAGATTTGTCTTTGGCTTGGAAGCTTCCTCCTAAGAAACGAAACATCCTGTATCTTGCTGGCCTAAGCTTTGATATTGTCCTTATCTTTTTTTCCCTTTTTATACAATTACTTTATCCGGATGCCCCGAGTATCGTAATAGCTATTTTAAAATTTATTGTGCTTGATGTTGCCATAAGGATTCTTTATCAATGTTGTATTTATATGAAAACGGATCTCTATTATGTTTTTGAAAACATGACTAGCTGTTATAACTTGATGGAAAATGCAAAAGAATATGTAAAAAACCTGTTAGGGAATAAAAGAAATTCGATTCTTTTTAAAGAAGAAAAAAATATGATTCTTCTTTATGGAGTTTTATATATGATAGGGACAGGGCTTTCCTTAGCATTATTTGTATTTTATTATATTCCTCAGCTTGTTTTATTTATTCGAAAAGTTTTTCCTGGAATGACGGAACCGATAAATAGCTTATCTTTCTGGGATTCCTCCTTAGTTATCGTACAGATATTTATAGCTCTTTCCATATTGATTTTCTCTTGGAGGAAAAAATACAGAGTCAAAGTAGCGTAACAAAACAAGAGGTGTATCGAAGTAGAAATACTTTGATACACCTCTTGTCTTTAATAGGAATTAGGCCTCCAAGGTGGAAGAGGTTGAACTTCTTCTATGAAAATCTTTGTTTTTTTACCATGTAGTATACTACGAAACAGGGACATATTCTTTAAGGATTCAGGTTCTTCCTGTTTAGGAGGGATATTCTTTAAGGATTCAGGTTCTTCGT
>DASQIV010000492.1:0-2811 GCA_035631415.1 Pseudoneobacillus sp.
AAAAAATCGACAGGGATTCCTGCCGATTTTTTCATAAACCATTAGCTACCATGGCGTATATTCAAGTCCCTCATACCACTTTTCGATATTCTCCTCATTCACAATAGAGGTATGGCTCCTTGATGCTTCATCAATGTTCCAATAAGCCGAATCACTTTCCGAAACATCCTTCCATATAGACGGTGAAGGATTTTCTACTAAAACTCTGCCTAACATCTTATTAAAAATGGTCACAATCTCTGCTCTTGATACTTTATCATTTGGTTTAAACTTTTTATTTTTCCCACTCATTAATCCAAGTTTGGAAACAGCTTCAATTTCTTCCTCTGCCCAGTGTCCTTTTGTGTCTGTAAAAGAATGGGTATTAATAATCTTTAGTTTTAGGTATCGAGCGATTACAACTGCCAGCTCAGCTCTTGTAATATAATCATTTGGACGGAAATTTCCGTTTTGACCACTCATTATTAAATGATTATTGACTACTTGAACATATTTATATGCCCAATTGTTTGGTGAAACATCCTTAAATACATGAGTGGAAACATGACTTGGTTCATCCGCATAAATCATTCTTGCAATCATCGCTGCAACTTCCCCACGTGTTGTTAGATTCTCAGGTTTAAATGTTCCATCCTTATATCCTCTAATATAGCTATAGTGACTCTCAAATTTCAGGTTACTGCTAATAAGATAGATATTCAAAGATGTGTTAAAAGACAAGAAATTGTCCACATTTCTTACGGTTGCAATAATAGTGTCATTCTTTGTTACACCTTTATCGAATAATGGTGCTTTATATTGTAATGTAGCAAAGCCTTTTTCATTCGTTTTCACTCGGGTAAGTGATAAAGTTCCATGTTCACTTTTGAGTACAACCTCAGCATTTTTTAAAGGTTTCCCTGATTTAGTCAAGAATTGTACCGTTATTGGAGTGACTGCCTTTCCATCCGCCATTAAATAACGAACTGGTGCTTTTAAATTTAAAGTAGACGGCTCTTTAATATTCATAATAGTTGCGACGGTCTTTTTATTACCGGTTTGATCTGTGATGGTTGCCTGTACCTCATGATTGCCTTTTGCTAATTCTTTTTCCACATTAAAACTCCAACTACCATTATCAAGTACTTTTACTACTCCCATAGGAACTTTATCAACCGAAATCGCCACGTTGGAACCGGCTTCACCCATACCAGTGATATAAGGCGTTACATCTGTAATATTTTGCCCTAGGCCAGTAAAACTCACATAAGTGGTGGTATCACTAGGAGTTGGAATTGGCGTTGTGTTTGTATTTGTGTCAGGTACAATGACCTTTGATAGGTTAAAACTATAAGGAACAATGGTTTCCCCAACATGGATAATTCCATTCTTGATCCAACTATCCGATCCAATAAGAAGATCCGTATTTTTATCATTATATCTACTATCATATTTTTGATAGCCTACTTTTTCTGCCACAATATAATAATCGCCATTTCCATAGACCATCCAAGCGTACATCCCATTAACATCTGTTATTTGAGGATTCGCATTGTTATTTGGCGGGAAGTCAGGTAATAAAGGTAACACAACTGCCTTATTGGCTTCAGGTCTGCTTTGAACAGCATTATTAGCGGTATCGGCCCAATAAAGGGTTACTTTAACATCTGAAATAGGTGTTCCTGTAACAGAATCGGTAATAGTACCATAAGGGTCAATCAATTGGGTACCAACAGACATTTCACCATCTTCGCTTACCATCACCTTCATCGTTTGACCAGCGAGTGTCACATGTTGGGAAGGGTTCAGTGGATCTGGAACATCCATACTAATAACCACTTCATATTCTTGATTTTTTTGCAAATCTTTTAATTCAAAGGCCCCATCAATGGATGGAATGAAAACATCTACATTTCCATCTTCTGTGTACGTTCCATCTTGATTCTTTTTCTTTACTTTAATGTTCAGATTAGGAGTATGACCATTATGATCCTTTATCTGATCTAACAAAACAGCTTGACCTTGCTCATTTTTGACAAAAAGCTGGCCCGCAAATTTCATCTCAGACTTTACATTTTCTCCAGTACCTGAAGTGGCACCAACCTCTGCCTGTTGTGTCCTTTGAATAACAGTCTCCACACCATTTATCAAAATCGGTATCGTTACTTTTGGAGAATACGTATAATTGCTCTTCGGGACAGCCATTTTATAATGGCCGTATTCATCTGTCATAACCGTATTGGAAAAATCAATATCACCATCACCATCAAAGTCCTCAGACACCGTAACCGTAGCATTTGCCACGACCCTACCTTCATTTTTTATGACCCCCTCAATAGAGGCTGGTAAAAAGGTTATATTTAATTGTTCATTTGCTATCAAGTTCTTCTCAACATCATTTACCGTAGCAGTAATCGACTTCGTTACAGAAGAAACGCTTTCTATTCTTGGAGAAGTTAGTGTAATCGAAGCTTCTCCTTTCGCATTTGTTAGCGCTGTTGGTTGATTAAGTGTTCCCGCCTCTGCAGAAAAGACAACCGTTACACCTTCAACTGGATTTCCATCCTTTGTCTTGACGATGGCTTTCAACGTTGTTTTCGACTTGCCGTCCCCAACAATGGATTCTGGTTCAGCTATTAATTCAATATCAGCTTCCTCTTGTGGAACAGGTGTTTCTATTACCGGTGTAGGGATGATTAGACCATTACTTAAAATGGAAGATCCGGTTAAAATCCCTGTACTTGCAACTGGCGTAACTTCGAAAAATATGATTTTCCCACTATCTTCAGGCGTAATAGTATAGGTGCTATTGGTTGCTCCTGAGATGGCTAC
>DASQIV010000493.1:0-5831 GCA_035631415.1 Pseudoneobacillus sp.
TCATGATTGGCAATAATTGAACATGTGTGACCCCTAAATCAGCGATATAATCTAGCTTATCTATAAACGCTTTATAAGTTCCGAAAGTTGAATTCAAATCGGACTCAATACTTGGATCCGATGTAAAGTCCCTTACATGAACCTCATAAATAATCGCATCTTCTCTTTTTTCAAATCCATCGATATTTGCATATTGTAGCTTCGGACCAAGCTTGGAAGGTTCAACGATCGTTGCTTTTCCGACTGGATCATTTCCATTGTTATTAAAAGCTGCTATAGATTTTGCGTATGGATCAAGTGCAAGATTGGTTTTTCCATATACATTAACTCTGTATTGATAGTAATACCCTCTTAGATTGTCTAAGCTCGTATTTGCTTGAGTTAAAGTAACCTCCCAAACTCCTTTATCCCCCTTTGCCATTGAGATATCTTCTTTTACAACTTGCTCTTGGTTATTTTTATCATATAAAACAACAGACACACTTGTTGCAGGGGGAGACCAAAGTTTAAGAGTAGCTGTTCCATCTGCATGTAAAGTTGCTCCTAAATCATCACCATCATAAGCAAATTCCTGATCCAATATCTTCCATGATACTCTTGCCCAAGTCTTATTGCCTTTGTACTCAATAACGTAGGAGTGATTTAAATCAAGATTTTGGGACGTTGTAATGATGAGATTCATCTTATCTACCATCACATCACTTATATCTACTTTTTGATTTCGATCATTTAAAAGCCCAATATCGTCTTTTTTAACAGAACCTGTGCTGACACTTAACGTAGCTTTCAGTGTATTTTTAGCGATAATCTGTGCAGATTTCAAACCAGCGTCTAAAGATGGCTCACTTACAAAAACCTCTTCATTACCTTCGACCAACCAGAATTCTCTATCTCCTATATTCGGAAATGCTCTATCTTTATCCATGTCCTTTGTATCTCCTTTATGAGGTATAAAATTTAATCCATTTTTAATATCTTTTACCTTAATATCAACATATTTGCCCCATTTCGATTCCTTATCAAACAAAACCGGGCTGTTCCAATCTACGGCTAAATCTATAGCTGGTTTACTCTCATCTTGATTCCAAAGATGTAAGCCCCACCCTTCGTAATCCCCTTGATTCCGATGATAATGGACCCTGACATAACCTTCGGGAACCGTGGAAACGGCAATCTTTTCTTTTCCCTCTTTTTTGGATGATTCCTCTGATTTACATCCCGTTGCCAACACCATGATAAAGATAATCAGCAAAAGTACGGCCTTATTTATGTGCTTCATTTTCTTCCTCCTTTTTATGAAAAATTAAGACCTATCACCACCTAACAATTCATCAAATATCATTCTTACGTCGTTACGTAACCGGTTACGTAAACGCATAAAAATAAAACACCCAGTTAGGTGCTACTTATTTTCTTAACCGTTTTCCTTTCAACAATTTCATGCGGCATGATGATACTTGGAACAAGTTCTTTAGACTGAATCATTTCTAATATTTTATAAATAGCAACTCTCCCCATCTCCCTTAACGGTTGTGCAACAGTTGTTAAAGGTGGAATGGCCATTTCAGCTACATTCGTATTATCATAGCCTATAATTGAAAAATCTTCTGGTATTTTGAGATGATGTTCATAACCATATGATAGTGCTCCAACCGCCATATCATCACTTGCAGCAAAAATTGCTGTAAATTCATGTCTATATTTTAATAATTGTTCCATACATATCCTACCTGAATGAAAACCAAAATCACCGTAAACGATTAAGTTTTCATTTATCGTAAGACCATTGTCTCTTAAAGCATTTTTAAACCCTTCACATCGAGGTTTCCCTGCCAATTGATCATCATTTGAGCCACTAATCATCGCAATTTTCGTATGTCCATTTTTTATCAAATAGCTTGTAGCTTGATATGCTGCATGTTGATCATCAACCTTGATATACGGAATGGAATACTGAAAGGACCTTGTTGATAACATGATAACGGGTACTCCTAAGGCTTGAATTTCTTCATAATAATCCGGGGACATCATCATACTTGTAAAAATAATCCCGTCTACCTTTTTTTCCCCTAAAACCTTGATATACTCTAGAGTTCGTTCTCCATTGGAACCCGTATTACAAACAATCGTACTAAATTCATTTTCATGGGCACATTCTTCAATACCATTTAAAACCTTGGATGAAAAAGAACTGATAACATCCGGAAGTAATACTCCTATCGTATTGGTCTTCCTTTTTGCAAGCCCTCTTGCCACTCCATTTGGATGAAATCCCATTTCTTTTATTACCTTCATCACTTTTTCCTTTGTCTCTTCTGAAAACCCAGTTTGATTGTTTAAAATCCTTGAAACCGTTGCAATCGAAACATTTGCCCGTGAGGCAACATCCCTAATCGTTGGTTTTGGTTTCATCAGCATCATCCTTACGAAAGCGGTTACTTAATTGATTTTAGTGTAACATCATGTGTTTAAGGGCACAATAATTTTCCTTCTTCATTATTGTGAAATATTTAAGACAAGTTTTCCCGATTTAATATAATAACCAATTAAAAGAGCATACTAGAGATGTAAGGAAGTGATCTATTTGTTCCAGTTTATTCAAGAACTTATAATACATAAAAACTTTTTTTTAGGAAGCATCTCTTTTAATGAAGTAATAAAGGCGGAAAAAGATTTCTATCAGATTCTTAGGGATTATTGGTATCAAGATAATTATTTAACTGCTAAGTGGTGGCTTTTAATATTTTTATCCATTGTTCCCCCGATTGTTTGGTGGAAACATTTAGATAAGAAAAGAGTCACTGAAATTACAGCTTTTGGTTTATTTTTTGGAGTTGCAGCAATTATTTTAGATACTATCGGTAGTAATGCCATGATTTGGACTTATCCCGTACGCCTGTCACCTTATCTCTATCCACAAGTTTATCCCTACGATGTAGGATGCGTTATTATTCCATTTATGTTGGTCTATCAAAGGTGGGGTAAACAATTTAAAAAATATATTCTATCGACAATCGTTTTGTCCTTTTTCCTTGCTTTCGTAGCAGAACCAATTATGGAATGGCTTGGGATCTACAAGGGAATCACTTGGAAACATCTTTATTCATTTCCTATCTATTGGCTACTTGGGATTATTTGTTGGGGGATTCTCAAAAAGTTTAAGAATTTAGAACAGAGGAATTAAACGAAATAAAAGCATGACCATATGATTTCTGGTCATGCTCACCTCTTTACTATTTAGATGGTTTAAATGTTTCCAAATACTTTCTAGTCTCTTCAAAACTGATTTTTATACTTACAACCTCGTATATGAACTCACCTTTATGTCCAATAAATTGGGCATCGTTTGAATCATTTATTTTAAAGCCTTCCCATTCTATGTCGTTTAAGGTAAATGGACCAAGGACTTTGGTTTTTTCTTCGTCAAAATCTCCCCAATGGAGTAAGAAAGATTCTTTATGATATTCCCTTACTCTTAAAAATGGTGGAACTGTGCCATCTGGTTTACGATTGATAAATTGATAATTTAAATACCCTTGATTATAATCTCTATATTTTTCATATGTTGCCGAATTTAATTCAAAGTCTGGATGAGTAAATTCATATAATGGGAAAACTTCTTTTAGTTGTTCTATTACTTTCTTAGCATTTTTATTTTCCCCACTTTCGACAAGTTGTAATTCTTCTTCTCTTGAATCATACTTATACGTATTAACTGTCTTTTTATAGCCATCTAGTCTAGGCTCAATTTCTTTTAAATCAATTGGAACATTAATTTCAAGCTTTTCTGGATATAGGTAGTTAGTTACTTCACCATTTAAATACGTTTCATATTTAATTAAAATTCCTGTATCTTTGTCAACCCAAAAACGAAAGGAGTCTGCATTATACATACTTCCCGCCTTATTTTCTATTTTCCCTTTTAAGACGATCGTATTGTGGCCTAACAATTCTTCATTTTGTTTTTCTATTTCCCACATATCGTAATTTCTTGTATAGTTTGAAGCAATTTCATATGGAAACAATGAAATTGCTGTAGGACCGATTGGTGGCCTTACACGGTATTTCGTTTCATTAGTTCCTTCACTATCTTTACTGAATGCCTCTTCTACTGTTAATAACCCCTGATCTGGCTGTTGTGGATAGTTATACTCATAATAACTTTTGGTATTTTTATTAAGTTGCCATACCTGCTGATCATTGTAAAAGATTTCAGTGGTTTGCGTCCCTTTATCCCATTGCAATGTTGCTTTTTCATACCCACCTATCTTATTTTTCGTACTGATTTTATACTCAACAACGGTTGTCGTTTCGGAATTATCCGGATACACAATATGGGAATCGAATTTTCCGACAGCCGTATGGAAATAATCAATGGAATTAATTAATTTAGTTAAAACTTCTTCTTTCTTCATGTCCTCGTAATACTCCTCTTGTTTAGGAGGGGTATAAATAGTATTTGACTCTGAATCCTTCTTGCTCTCAGATTGATTTTCTTTCTTATACTCTTCTGAAACAGCGGAGTGTTGATCAATATTTATTAAACCAAGTTTATTAGCACTAAAATAGCCGATTCCAAATAATAATAAACAGCTGGCACTAATACTCAAAATCAGGTCTAGCTTTGGCTTTAGATGAAATAGCTTGCCTCTACTAGTTTTCTTTTTAATCGCTAAAAGGACATTTTCTTTATTTTTCTCATTAAAATCAACATCTTTTAAAACCGTTTCATTCATCTTTTCTTTAAGGTTATCGAGCATGTTATTCATCAGTCTTACTCCCTTCAAGACTTTGTTTTAACAGTAGGCGAGCACGATGTAATCTGGATTTAATGGTTTGTAGATTGATATGTAACAATTCGGATATTTGATTATAGGATAATTCCTCGTAGTAATATAAAATGATAACTTCTCGATATTTCACAGGTAATGTCATGATTTTTTCAGAAACCTGACGACTACTTTCTAGATGAAGCAATTCTGTTTCAGGGGATTGAGATGTTTTACTCCATTTTGAAAAGAACTCTGTAAACACCACATTTCGATAGGTCCAGCTTCTTAACCGATCTTTACATAAATTAACTGTAATTCGATATATCCATGTTTTATAAGAGGATTCATGGCGAAACTCATCTAATTTTTCATAGCATTTGATGAATACCTCTTGTGCGATATCCTCAGACAACTGTTTTTGTTTGGTATACGTAAAGGCTAGGCGGGCAATGCTTTGACCATATTCGTTCATTAGCCACTCTAATCTATCTTCTTTACTCCAAGAATCTTTCAGCAGTATTTTCTCTTTCTCTTGTTCAATCAACCGTTTCTCCTCCTTTCATTAGTTAGACGGAGCTATTCATGAATGGTTGTAAATTATTTTTTCAAAAAGAAAAACGATACACCTTGTTTAGGGTATCGTTATTCCTTTTTCATTTGAGAGTGACGGTCTTGCTCTGAAAAATAATGAACTTGTTGTGGAAACTCTACCAATTCTTTTTTTCCTTTTTCACTAATGGCATAGGTTCCCCGTTGAATTTTATCAAACCAGCCATAGTAGTTTTTATTGAGGATAGCTAAAGTTTTATCACCTGTACCCATCTGACGTAATAATTTGGGTGTCAGCGAACCATGTAGCTTGAGTAAAGTGGCAATTTGGATGCAGCTTTCCTTATAGGCTGTCATAATCTTTGTTTTATTACTTCCACCTATATTATAATCTCCATTTCTACCCTCTATTTCTTTTAAAAGTTGTTCCCTTTTTCTCTTGTTCAGTTGCCTGCTTTTGACACCATCAAAAGGGGCTGGTGAAACAACCACTTCCATTTTTGCACCACT